>NZ_JBEZLA010000018.1:0-111568 GCF_040651925.1 Streptomyces sp. NPDC048349
AGGCTCGGCGGCGCCCACAACAAGCGCGTCCACGAACTGTCCGGCGGCATGCGCCAGCGCGTGGCCCTGGCCCGGGCGCTCGCCCAGGACAGCCGGCTGCTGCTGATGGACGAGCCGTTCGCGGCGCTGGACGCCATCACCCGCGACGTGCTGCACGGCGAACTCACCCGCATCTGGGAGGAGACCGGCCTGTCCGTCCTCTTCGTCACGCACAACGTGCGCGAGGCCGTGCGCCTGGCCCAGCGCGTGGTCCTGCTCTCCTCCCGGCCCGGGCGCGTCGCCAAGGAATGGACCGTGGGCATCCCCCAGCCGCGCCGCATCGAGGACGCGGACGTCGCCGAACTGTCCCTTGAGATCACTGAACACCTGCGTGGGGAGATCCGCCGCCATGGCCAGCACTGACACCACCCCGAAGGTCACGGCGAAGAGCGGCGACGACCTGGCCGGCCTGGAAGCCGGCCTGGACGCACTCGACGCGGTCCAGACCCACCGCACGCCGGTCCGCGAGGTCCTCACCAAGAAGGTCCTGCCGCCGCTCCTGGCCGTCGGACTCGTCCTGGTCGTCTGGCAGGTCCTCGTCGCGGCGAAGGTCACCGACGAGACCAAGCTCCCCCCGCTGTCCGGCGTGTGGGACAGCCTGTCCGACATGTGGCTCAAGGGCACGCTGCTGGACGTCATCTGGACCAGCGTCTCCCGCGGTCTGCTCGGCTTCCTCCTCGCCCTGGCCATCGGTACGCCGCTCGGCCTGCTGGTCGCCCGGGTGAAGTTCGTCCGCGCCGCGATCGGCCCCATCCTCCAGGGTCTGCAGTCCCTGCCCTCGGTGGCCTGGGTGCCGCCGGCGGTGCTCTGGTTCGGCCTCAACGACGCCATGATGTTCACGGTGATCCTGCTGGGCGCCGTCCCGTCGATCGCCAACGGTCTGGTCTCCGGCATCGACCAGGTCCCGCCGCTGTTCCTGCGGGCCGGCCGCACCCTGGGCGCCACCGGGCTGCGCGGCGCCTGGCACGTCGTCATGCCGGCCGCCCTGCCCGGCTACGTGGCCGGCCTCAAGCAGGGCTGGGCCTTCTCCTGGCGCTCCCTGATGGCCGCCGAGATCATCGCCTCCTCCCCCGACCTCGGCCTGGGCCTGGGCCAACTCCTGGAGAACGGCCGCAACAACATCGACCTCCCCGGCGTGTTCCTCGCGATCATCCTGATCCTCGTCGTCGGCATCGCCATCGACCTGCTGATCTTCAGCCCCATCGAGCGGTGGGTGCTGCGCAGCCGCGGCCTCCTGGTCAAGTGAGTCACGTGTCCCCCGCACCCGCCCTGCTCGTCATAGCCCACGGCAGCCGCGACCCGCGGCACGCGGCGACCGTGCACGCCCTCACGGGGCGGGTGCGGGCGCTGCGGCCCGGGCTGCGGGTGGAGACGGCCTTCCTGGACTTCACCACCCCGTCGGTCGGGCAGGCCCTGTCCTCGCTGTACCTGTCCGGCGTACGCGAGGTGGTCGCGCTCCCCCTCCTCCTCACGCGGGCCTTCCACGCGAAGTCCGACGTCCCGGCGGCGCTGGCCGAGTCGACGGCCCGGCTGCCGGGACTGTCGGTGCGGGTCGCCGACGTGCTCGGGCCGTCGCCCCTGCTCGTCTCGGCCCTCGAGCGCCGGCTGGCCGAGGCCGGCCTCACCCCGGCGGACCGCGCCACCACCGCGGTGGTGCTCGCGTCCGCCGGATCCACAGACCCGGAGGCGATCGCAGCGATCGCTGAAACCGCGCGGGAGTGGCGGCACACCGGTTGGTGCGCCGTGCGGCCTGCGTTCGCCTCCGCCGGCCTTCCCCGTACGGAGGACGCCGTACGGGCGCTGCGTGCGGAAGGCTTCGCACGGGTGGCGGTGGCTCCGTACGTCATCGCCCCCGGGCGGCTGCCGGACCGGATCGCGGCGGGCGCGGAAGCCGCCGGGGCGGACGTCGTGGCCGGTGTCCTGGGCGCGGCCCCGGAACTGGCCCGCCTGCTGCTGCGCCGCTTCGACGACGCCGCCGCCGCTGCGGCCGGCATCCCGGCCCTGACGGCCTGACCCAGCTCCTGGGGCTCCGCCCCGGACCCCGCGCCTCAAACACCCGCGGGCCGGATGTACCGCTGCCCGGTACGTGCGAGCGCACCCCGGCCTTGATCCGGCCCCGTCGGCGAGGGGGACGCGGGACCGGGCGGAGCCCGGCAGGCCCGCTACACCCGGGCCGCGGCCTCGTCGGCCAGGGCGGTGAGGTCCGTGATGGACATCGCGCCCGGCGGGAGCCCCTCGCGGGCGAAGATGTTGGCCGCGTGCCGCAGCACGTCGTTCACCGGCGTCGGCACCCCGTGCAGCCGCCCCAGCAGGGAGATCTCCCCGTTGAGGTAGTCCGCCTCCACCGACCCGGTGCCCCGCGCCAGGCTCTGCCACGAGGACCCGCCCCGGAGCCCCGGGGGCTGGTTCACCTTGCCGTCGCGCGCGGCCGCCTGCTCCGCGTCCGAGGCGTAGGCGATACCGGCCGCGCCGAAGGCCGCCTTCGCCTCGCGGACGGCCCGCAGCAGCAGTGCGGCCTTCGCCGGGGACGGCTCGGGGCCGGTGGTCGCCTGGACCGCGTTGCCGAGGTTGCCGAGCAGCTTCGCGTACTTCCACCGCATCACGTCCCCGACCACGGGCGCCTCGAAGCCGGCCTTGTCGAGGTCCGCCCCGACCGCCCGCGCCAGCGCGTCGGTACCGCCCGCCGCCAGGCCCACGTGCAGGATGCCGGTCAGCGGCGCGCACAGGGCCGAGACCACGCCCGGCTCCAGGAAGGTCGCGGGCAGCCACACGCACACCCCGTAGACCTTCGCGAAGCGCCGCAGGGCCAGCCGCTCGCTCTCCACGCCGTTCTGCGCGCACAGCACGGGCAGCCGCTGCGCCGCCGTCCCGCCGCCCGCGACCTCCGCGTCTCCCCACGCGTCGAGCGCGGCGATCGCGTCCTGGGTCTTGACGGTCAGCAGCAGGACGTCGTCCGGGCGCAGTTCGCCCAGTTCGTCCGGTCCGGTGACCACGGGCAGCCGGTGGACGCGGGTGCCGTCGGCGGTCGTGAGCCGCAGCCCGTCCGCCCGCAAGGCCTCCGCGTGCGCGCCGCGGGCGGTGAGGACGACCTCGCCGCCCGCCTCCGCGAGCCGTCCGCCGATGGTGGCGCCCACGGCGCCCGCGCCGATGATGATGTACCGCATGCCTACGAGCCTGGCACATCCCGCCGGTTGCGTTACCGTCGGGGCATGGTGGAAGAGGTGTTCGCCCTCGGCGGGGACGTGCCCGTGAGACGGCTCGGCTTCGGTACGGGCGGTCTGGTCGGGCCGGGTTTCTGGGGGCCGCGCGGCAGCCGGGCGCAGGCCCGGGCGCTGCTGCGCACGGCGGTGGAGCGCGGGGTCACCCTCATCGACACGGCCGACAACTACGGCCCCGGCCTGGCGGAGGAGCTGGTCGCCGAGGCCCTGTACCCGTACGCGGAGCAGCTGGTCGTCGCCACGAAGGGCGGGGTGGTGCGCACCGGCCCCGACCAGTGGCACGTGGACGGCCGCCCGGAGCGGCTGCGGGAGATGTGCGAGGCGAGCCTGCGGCGGCTGCGGGTGGAGCGGATCGGGCTCTACCAGCTGCACCGGTTCGACCCGGCTGTCCCGATGGCCGAACAGCTGGGCCTGCTGGCGCAGTTGCGGGCGGAGGGCAAGATCCGGCACATCGGATTGGACACCGTCACCGCTCAGCAGCTGCGCGCGGCACGGGAGTTGGTGCCGGTCGCCGCGGTGCAGAACGCGTACAACCTGCTGGACCGCGGCTCGGCGGAGGTGCTGGCGCTGTGCGAGGCGCACGGGATCGCCTTCCTCCCGTACTACCCGCTGGGCAGCGGCTCGCTGACCCGGGAGAGCGCGGCCGCCGTCAGCGCCGTGGCCGCGGCGCACGGGGCGAGCCCGGGCCAGGTGGCGCTGGCGTGGCTGCTGCACCGCTCACCGGTCCTGTGCCCGACTCCGGGCACCGGTTCGCCCGACCACCTGGCGGAGAACCTGGACGCGGCGACGGTGCGCCTGACCGCGCGGGAGCGCGAGCTGCTGGACGCCCTGGCCTAGGCCGCCGGGTTCGCCAATACGTCGTCGGCGACGGTCAGGGGGCGGTCAGCTCGACGAGCTTGGCGACCGTGTTCCAGTTGCGGGTGGTGGCGTCGATGCCCTTGACCACGGCGGGCTTGGCGAGGGCCTCGGCCAGTTTGGAGCGGCCCAGTCCGTTCGGTGCGTACAGGTACAGGACGTGGTCGCCGAGCCGGTACTCCTCGGGAAGGTACGCCGCCGGGTCGAGTGCGGCGAAACGCTCCGCGCCGGGCTGCTCGGAGAAGAAGGTGGCGTGGAGCTGCCTGCCCTCCAGGTCGGCGGCGGGGAACGGGCAGGCGTCGGCGACGGCCTTCAGGTACGCGCCGTCCACGACCAGGCACGCCACCCGGAAGCCGAAGTGGGCCTCGATGGCCGCCTCCAGTTCCCGGGCGAGCGCCTTCGGGTCCTCGTTCGCACTGCTGAAGACGGCGTTGCCGCTCTGCAGGTAGGTCTGCACGTCGCCGTGGCCGAGGTCCTCCAGTACGGAGCGCAGCTCCGCCATGGGCACCTTCTTGCTCCCGCCGACATTGATCCCGCGCAGCAGCGCCGCGTATTTCTTGGCCATGGGTGCACCCTAGGGCGCCCCTACGACAGTTCGGCTTCGATGAGGTCGGCGGCCCGGTGCGTGCCGCCCTCGGTGGCCATCTGCGCACGGATCTCCTCGCAGCGGGCCGCGACCGCGGGGTCGCAGGTCAGGGTGAGCACCGCGTCCCGCAGGGTGGCGGCGTCGGCCCGGTCCATCGGGACGTGCCGGGCCACGCCGAGCGAGACCAGCATGTCGGCGTTGCCGAACTGGTCGACGGCCTGCGGGACGGCGACCATCGGGGTGGCGGTGGCGAGTCCCTCCTGGCTGCCGCCGGCGCCCGCGTGGGTGATGAAGGCGTCGGCCTGGCGCAGGACGTCCAGCTGGGGGACCCAGCGGTGGACCTCGACGTTGGCGGGGACCGCACCGAGTTCGGCCTCGTCGGTGAACTTGCCGATCTGCAGGACGACATGCCAGTCGGGCAGGTCCCCGAAGGCCTCGACGCAGGCGCGGTAGAAGGCCGGCTGCTTGGTGAAGGCGGATCCCAGGGAGACCAGGAGCACCTTCTTGCCCTCGGCCGGTTCCGGGCGCCGCCACTGCCCCTGGACCGCCGTGCGGTCGCCCTGGCAGGCGCCGACGAAGGTGTGCACGGAGGTGTCGACGCGGTCGGCGTGCGGCTGGAGGGCCCGCGGGATCAGGACGAGGCTGCGGCGCGGGCGGCTCTGGAAGCGGTCGACCTCCTCGCGCAGGCCGTTCTCGCTCAGCCAGGCGCCGAAACGGGTGTAGTAGGCCCGTCCCCGCTCCGACGCCTTGAGGTCGGCGAGCATCGGCCCGGCCACTTCCTCCTCGTAGCCCTCCCAGGCGACGAGGTTCGGGGAGAGGGAGACGGCGGGGACCCCCCAGCGGTGGGCGAGCACGGGCGCCGGGTAGGCGGTGATGTCGTGCAGGACGAGGTCCGGTTCGTCGCCCTGGAAGACGGTGGCCAGCTGCGGGAGCGCCTGGACGGCGTCGTCCAGGAAGGGTTCGAGGTGGTCGATGAGTTCGGTGCCCCAGGCCTCCGGGTCGTCGTCGGTGGGGAGGGTGGAGTTCCAGACCACCGGAGTGGCGCCCGTCTCGGCGACCTTCTCGGCGAAGGGGGCGGGGATGGCGTAGCTGACGCGGTGTCCCCGGGCGACGAGTTCCCGCATCACTTCGATGCTCGGGTTCACGTGCCCGTGGGCGGCGATGGAGAACATGGCGATGTGTGCGGGCTTGGCTGAGGTCATGACCCGACCATAACGAGACGAGACGTCTCGTGCAATCGCTTTGATCTCCCGCCGCGACCTACCTCTGGTACCGCGCCAGCACCCTGTTCCCGTCCTCCACCAGGCGTTTCTCCAGCTCGGCCAGGTCGATCGCCCCGCTGTAGAACTCCTGCAGCGCGGGGGTCGCCACCTTGTCCTTCCACTCCGGATAGCCGCGCACCGACTGGGCGGGCGCGGGACGCAGCCCGGCCGCCAGGGCCGCGCCGGTGGCCCAGCCCAGCTCGGGCGTGCCCAGGGCGGGGTCGGCCAGGGCCCGCGTGCCGGTCGGCAGCATCCAGTCGCCGCGCGCGAGGCGGACCATGTTGGCCGGGCTCAGCAGGAAGTCGATGAAGGCCGCCGCCTCCTTCTTGTACGGGCTGTCCTGCGCGATGGAGAGGGTCTGCGGGCTGACCCCCTGCGCCGGACCGCCGGCACCGGCCGGGGGCGGCAGCACCTGCCACGCGAAGCCGGGCGGCGCCTGCCGCGCGATCTGCTGGCGGTAGGAGAACCCGAGCGGCACCATGGCGTAGCGACCTGCGAAGAAGCCGGGCAGGGTGTCGGAGCCGCCCATCCCGAGGGTCGCCCGGGAGGCGCTGCGGTCGGTCTCGGTCAGGGCCCGGATGGTGGCGGGTACGACGGCGTCGCCCTCGGACCAGCGGATGACGGCCTTGCCGTCGGCGGCGCGGTGGAAGAGGCGGCCGCCCGCGGACAGGCCGAGGTTGAGGGTGGCGGAGACGGGGTCCTTGAGCGGCCAGGCCACCCCGTACCGGCCCTCGGCGGGCGCGGTCAGCCGCCGGGCGGCCGTGCGGAACTCCTCCCAGCTCCAGGGCGCCTCGGGGGTGGGGACACGCACTCCGGAGGCGCGCAGCAGCTCGGTGTTGGCCATGAGGACCCGGGGCTCCTGGAGGAAGGGCACCCCGTACACCCCGCCCCCGGACCCCAAGGTGACGCTCTCCCAGGAGCCGGCCGGGATGTCGGCCTTGAGCCGTTCGGAGAGCAGGGGCCGCAGGTCGGCCAGGTAGCCGCCGTAGGCGAAGTCGGCGAGGTCGTCGGAGGCGTCATGGATGACGTCGGGGGCCTCGCCGCCCTCGAAGGAGGTCAGCAACTGGTCGTGGACGCTGCTCCAGCTGCCCTGGACGTACTCGACCCGGACCCGGGGGTGGGCGGCGTTCCACTCCGCGACCAGGGCCTTGTTGGCGTCGACGGACTCCTTCTGCCAGGCGAGCGACTGGAAGCGCAGCCGCACCACGCCGTCCCGGGCGTCGTCGCGCGGCGCGGCGCAGCCGCCGAGCACACCGGCCAGCAGCGCGAGCAGGACGGCCCAGACCCCGGCCCGGGCAGCGGCAACGGCAGCGACCCCGGCACCGGTACCCGCCCGCCGGCCTCGGCGCCGGCCCATCAGCTCTTCACCGCCCCGGCCAGCATGCCGCCGGTGATCCGCTTCTGGATGACGGAGAAGACCACCAGGGAGGGCAGGGTGGCGAGGAAGGCCGCGGCGGCCAGCGGGCCGAGGTCGGCGGCGCCCTCGGCGCCCAGGAAATGGGTCAGGACGACCGGCAAGGTCTGCTTCTGCGGGGTCTTGAGGAGGACGAGGGCGAAGAAGAACTCGTTCCAGGCGGTGATGAAGGCGAACAGCGAGGTGGCCACGATGCCCGGCGCCAGCAGCGGTGCGACCACCGAGACCAGGGTGCGCAGCCGCCCGGCGCCGTCCACCGCCGCCGCTTCCTCCAGCTCGGGCGGGACGGCGCGCACGTACCCGACGAGCATCCACAGCGCGAAGGGCAGCGACCAGACCACGTACACCAGGATCAGGCCCGGTACGGAGTTGATCAGGTGCAGGTTCTTCAGCACCAGGAACAGCGGGATGATCACCAGGACGAAGGGGAAGGCCTGGCTGATCACGACCCAGCCGGTGGCGGCGGTGGCCAGCCTTCCCCGCCTGCGGGCGAGGACGAAGGCCGTCGGCGTGGCCAGTACGACCGCGAGCACGGCGGCGCAGACCGCGGCGACCAGGCTGTTCAGTGCCGCGTGCGCCAGCGGCTGCTCGGCGAAGGCCTGGCGGAAGTTGCCGAGGGTGGGGTCCTCGGGGATCCAGGTGGGGTGCAGACTGGCGAGCTCGCGCGCGGGCTTGAAGGCGGTCGAGAGCAGCCACAGGAGCGGGAACGCGAGGAAGACGAGGTAGGCGGCGAGCGCGGTGTACTGGGCGGCCCGGGCGGCCCGGGCGGCCCGGGCGGCCCGGGCGGTCCGAGCCGCCCGCGGGCGGGTCCGGGTGCGGCTGCGCGCGGGTCCCATCAGGTGTCGCCTCCCCGGAGCCGGCCGGCCAGGTACACGGCGAGCAGCACCGAGACCACCGCGACCATCACGCAGCCCATGGCGGCGGCGTACCCGAACTGCCCGTAGCGGAAGGCCTCCTCGTACGCGAAGAGCATCGGCAGCCGGGTGCGGCCGCCGGGCCCGCCGTTGGTGAGCACGTAGACCAGGGCGAAGGAGTTGAGGTTCCAGATGAGGTTGAGGGCGGTGACGGACAGGGCCACGGGCCTGATCGCGGGCCAGGTCACCGCCCGGAAGCGGCGCCAGGCGCCGGCGCCGTCGAGGGCGGCCGCCTCGTGCAGGTCGTGCGGGGTGTGCTGCAGGCCCGCGAGCAGCGCGACCGTGGTCTGCGGCAGGCCGGCCCAGATGCCGACCACGACGACGGCCGGCAGGGCGGTCGCGAGGCCGCTGAGCCAGTCGGTGTCCCCGGCGAACCCGATTCCGGACAGGGTCTGGTTGAGCACCCCCGCGTCGGGGTGGTAGACGAGCCGCCAGATGATGCCGACCACCACCTCGGGCATGGCCCAGGGGATGATCGCGAGCGAGCGGGCCAGCCACCGGAAGCGGAGGTTCTGGTTGAGCAGGAGGGCCAGCCCGAGGGCCAGCAGGAACTGCGGGACGGTCACCGCGACCGCCCACAGCAGGCCGATCCGGAAGGACTCCCAGAACAGCCGGTCGTGGAGCAGGTCCTGGAAGCCCTGGAGCCCGACCCACTGGGTGGGGTCGGTGCGGCCGGACTGGGAGTCGGTGAAGGCGAGGGCGATGCCGTAGAGCAGCGGGCCGACGCTGAGGATCAGGATGGGAAGGAGCGCCGGCAGGACGAGGAACCACGCCCCGTGGTCGGCGCGGCGGGCCTCGGGCGCGGGGGCGGCTGCGGTCACCTGCGCACCCCCTTCCGTTGCGGTCATCGTGCGCAGGGCCTGATGGCACGTCAAGGCAGCGCACCTCCGGATGGGAGACTTGGCGCATTCACGACGATCCGGATCCGGAGTACGAGATGGACGAGGCGCGGGCCAGGGACGTACTGGCGGCCGCAGGTCTGGGCAGCGGCGGTGCCGCGCTGCTGGCCCTGGGCGAGAACGCGGTCTTCGCGGCCGGCGGGCTGGTGGTGAAGGTGGGCCGCGCGGACCCGGCACTGGCGGCGCGGGCCCGGCGTGAACTGGCCGTCGCGTACTGGCTGGAGGAGGCCGGGGTCCCGGCGGTGCGGGCGGCCGAGCCGGAGCCGCGCCTGGTGGCGGGGCATCCGGTGACGCTGTGGCACCGGCTCCCGGACGCGGTGCGTCCGGCGGGACCGGGGGACCTGGCGGGGCTGCTGCGGCGGATCCACGCCCTGTCCGCGCCGCCGTTCCCGCTCGCCGCGCGGGATCTGCTGGGCGGCGTCGAACGCTGGCTGCGGCTGGCCGGCGAGGCGATCGACCCGGCGGACGCGGCGTACCTGCGGGCCCGCCGCGACGCCTACGCGGGCGAGGTGGCCGGGCTGGTCGCGCACCTGCCGCCGGGCCCGATCCACGGCGACGCCCTGCCCCGCAACGTGCACGTCGGCCCGGAGGGGCCGGTGCTGGTGGACCTGGAGACGGTCTCGGCCGATCTGCGCGAGCACGACCTGGTGGTGATGGCCCTGTCCCGCGACCGGTACGGGCTGCCCGCCGCCTCCTACGAGGCGTTCGTGACGGCGTACGGCTGGGACGTGCGCGAGTGGGAGGGATGCGCGGTGTTGCGCGGGGCGCGCGAGACGGCGAGCTGCGCCTGGGTCGCGCAGCACGCCCCGAGCAACCCGCAGGCGCTGGCCGAATTCCGCCGCCGGGTGGACTCCCTGCGCGAGGGCGCGTCCGAGGTGCGCTGGCACCCTTTCTAGTGCTCTGACCGGAAAGGTTTGCCGGTTCGCGGCGTCCGGTGCGGTGCATCGCAAGGCGGAGGGCCGCGGCTCGTACTGGACGTACCTGCGTGGCCGGACAACGCGGCGAGGTGCCGTGCCGGGCGTCGTGAGGCGGTGAACCTTTCCGGTCAGAGCACTAGGCCGTCTCGCCGCTCAGGCCGCCCGGCCGGCGGTTTCGCCGACCGCCAGGGCGAAGGCCTCCGCCTGGGCGCAGGGCCGCGTGCGGTGGCGGATCAGACCCAGTTCGGAGTCGGGCAGGCCCTGCACCGGGACGAAGGTAAGCGAGTCGCGGCGCCCGTGGTAGTCGGCCGTGGAACGGCACAGCAGCATCGCGCCGCGGTTGGCCGCCGTCAGACTCAGGCCTTCCTGGAGCGTGTTGACGCTGGGCCCGGCCGGCACCGGGAGGCCGCCCGGGGTCAGGCCGGGGGCCTGGGCCTGGCGCCAGTAGTCGGGGGCGCCGCCGTCGATGCCGATGAGCCGGCAGTCGGCGAGCTCCTCGGCGGAGATCGACTCCCGGGCGGCGAAGGGGTGCCGTACGGACACGGCCAGGGTCTGCGGCTGCCGCGAGAAGACCGGGCCGAGGACGAGGTCGTCCTCGGCCACGGGCAGCAGGACCACCGCGCAGTCCACCTCCTGGCGGCGCAGCGGGCCGAAGGGATCGGAGAGCGGGACCTCGACGATGTCGATCGAGCACTCGGGATACCGGTCCCCGAACAGGGCGATCGCCCGGCTGAGGTAGTCGTCGACGGTGCCCTGGAAGCCGATGCGCAGCTCCCCGCCCATCCCCCGCGCGGCGGCCCGGGCCTCGTCGACCGTCGCGCGCAGCGCGTCGTAGGCGGGGCGCAGACCGGCGAGGAAGCTCTCGCCCAGCGGGGTCAGGCGCACCCGGCGGCTGGTGCGTTCGACGAGCGGGGCGCCGATGCGGCTCTCCAGGGAGCGCAGCAGCTGGCTGACCCGGCTCTGGGACACGTACAGCCGCTCGCCGGTCCGTCCGAAGTGCAACTCCTGGGCGAGCACGAGGAACGTCTCCAGCTCGCGTATCTCGAGACCGCTCATGGTTTCCTTTCTACACCGCCGCCCGGCGCGGCCGATCGAGTAGCCCTGCTTATCGAAGGATGAGGGATCGGCCGTTGTTCCCGCAGGTCGGGGCGGGTTGGCTGGTCGCATGGCACAGACTGAGGAAATTGCAGACACCACCGGGGTGCCGGAGCGATCCGCGACCCGCGGCTGGCTGGGCGTCACGGCGGTCGCGAGCGCGACGTTCACGGTGGTGACGTCCGAGATGCTGCCCGTGGGCCTGCTGACGCCCATCGGGGACGCGCTGGAGGTGACCGAGGGGACCGCCGGGCTCACCCTGACCATCACCGGCCTGGTCGGCGCGGTGTCGGCGCCGCTGCTGACACCGCTGTTGGGGCGGTTCGACCGGCGGACGGTGCTGTGTGCGCTGATGGCGGTGCTGACCGCGGGCAACCTGCTCGCGGCGTGGACGCCGAACTTCGCGGTGATGGTCGCCGCTCGCGTGCTCGTCGGCATCGGGATGGGCGGCGTGTGGGCGATCGCGGCGGGCCTGGCGGTCCGCCTGGTGCCGCCGAAGTCGATCGGCTCCGCGACCTCGCTGATCTTCAGCGGCATCGCGGTGGCCTCGGTGCTCGGTGTTCCGGCGGGTACGTACATCGGCGAACTGGCCGACTGGCGTACGGCGTTCGTGACGGTGGGCGCGCTCGCGCTGGCCGTACTGGTCGCCTTGGCGGTGCTGCTGCCGAGGCTGCCCGCCGAGCAGGAGGTGCGGCTCGGCGGTGTGCTGCGGCTGGTCGGCGAGGCGCGGGTGCGGACGGGGCTGGTGGTGGTGGCGCTGCTGGTCACCGGTCACTTCGCCGCCTACACCTACGTGCGCCCCGTGCTCGAGGAGGTCTCGGGGGCGGGGGCCGGGATGATCGGCACGCTGCTGCTGGTGTACGGAGTCGCGGGCGTGGCGGGCAACTTCGCGGCGGGCGCGGGCGCCGGCCGGTCCCCGCGCTCCACCCTGCTGGTGATCAGCACGGTGCTGGCGGCCACGGTCGCACTGGTGCCGGTGCTCGGCGGGTCCGTCCTGACGGCCGGCGTGCTGCTCGCCGTCTGGGGGCTGTCCTACGGCGGTGTGTCGGTGAGCACGCAGACATGGCTGCTGGCGTCGGCTCCCGAGGCGCGCGAGGCCGCTTCCTCGCTGTTCGTCGGCGTGTTCAACGGGGCGATCGCCCTGGGCGCGCTGGTCGGCGGGCTCGCCGCGGACGGCGCGGGGGTCAGCGCGGTGATGTGGCTGGGCGGCGGACTCGCCGTCGCGGCCCTCGCGGTGACGGCGCTGGGCAAGGCCCCCTCGTCCGGGCGGCTCTGATACCGGGCGGCTCCGAGACCGGGTAGTTCCCAGACCGGGCGACTCCCAGACCGGGCGGATCCGAGACCAGGCCCCTCTGAGACCAGGCGCCGCAACGGGCGCCTGCGAGACCGGCCCCGGCGCCCACCCCCGGGCCGCGCCACCCCGATCCCGGGGTCGGCGGGCCGGGCGCCGGGCCGACGACCGGCCGTCCGGGCCGTCCGTCCGCAGCGGGACGGTGCGACGGCTCGGGCGGTGCGGCTCGGGCGGTACGGGCGGGCCTGCCCGTACCGCCCGTGACGGCCGGCCCGCGACGGTCAGCCCGCGACTGTGTCGAGGAACTCGTTGATGAGCGCGGCCCACTCGGCCGGCCGCTCCGCGGCGATGGCGTGGCCGCAGTCCAGGGTCGCCAGCCGGGCACCCCGGATACCGTCCGCGAGTTCGCGGGAGTGAACGGGAGTGGTGAGGAGGTCCCCGAGGGGCGAGACGACGAGGACCGGTACATCGATCCGCGCCAGGTCGGCCCGCACGTCGATGTCGTCGAAGAGGGCGAGCTGCGCGTCGGTGCCCGGCGGCATTCCGGCGGAGAACAGCTCGATCTGCTCCTCGATCTGCGCGGAGGAGCGCGCGTCGAGCCAGCGGGTGCCCCCGACCACCAGGGAGAGGTAGGAGGCCAGGACCCGGCTGTCGCCGTCCGGCGCGCCGAGGGCCCGCCAGGTGTCGATCACGAGCTTGAGACGGGCGTTCGGCCGGGCGAATCCGGCGGAAAGAACGAGCGCGGTAACCCGCTCGGGATGGCGCACCGCGGCACGCACGGCCACCGTCGTCCCCAGGGAGAATCCGGATATGGCAAAAGAATGTACGCCGGATTGCGCGGCGCTTTCCACAATGTGGTCGGCGAGCCCGTCAAGGGTCAGCGGACGGTCCGGGAGGGGGTTATTCCCGGACCCCGGATAATCGGGTCCGACGACGGTCCGGCGACTGGCGAGACTTTCGAGCACCGGACCGTAACTGTCCTCGATGTCACTGCCCGCACCATGCGCGAGCAGCAGTCCTGGCCCGGCGCCGCGCACGAGGACGGATTTCTGGGAAGGAAGTGGAGAGGTCATGCCCGAGATGTTAGCGAGAACGCTCGGTAATCCCTGAGGAATATCGCGCGGATCACATATTCCCCCCGGCGACTACTTGATCGAGTAGTCCTCCTCCACTCATACGAGTAGTGGTGAACCGGATTGGAGGAAACGTAGGCTCCTGAGCATCGGACGGCACATTCCGGCCGTCCGAATGAGCGAAGGAAGGCCGATGCCCGCAACACGCCAGCTCCCTCTGTCCGCCTATCAGCTGGACATTTGGGCTGCCGAGTCCACCGCACCGGGTGACCCCCAGTTCAACGTGGTCATTCATGAGCGGTTGACCGGCGACGTCGACGTGGACAGCTTGAAGGAATCGCTGGAAGGCGTTCTGCGGAACAACGACGCGTTCCGGCTGCGCTTCGACGAACGGGACGGAACCCCCTGCCAGTGGGTGGCCGGGGCCGACGCCGAGGAGGAGGCGGGCCCGTGGGTGCAGTACGTCGACTTTTCCGGCGCGGCCGACCCCGCGGCGGCCTGCGCGGCGTGGCAGGAGTACTCCTTCACGCACCCCTTCACGCTGCGGCGTTCGCGTTTGTTCACGGCTGCCGTGCTGCGCGAAAGTGCCTCGGTCGTCCACGTGCACCTCAATGCCCACCACCTGATCGCCGATGCCTGGGCGCTGAACCAGGTCAGCCGGCAGCTGTGGGAGCGCTACGCCGACCGCGCGGCCGCGGCCGGGGCCGGGGCGGCCGGGGCCCCGGCCGCCGCCGTGCCCGCGGACCGTCCCGCTCCCCCGTCCGTCACCGCGCTCGTCGAGTCCGACGCCGCCTACCGCGCCTCCGGCGCCTTCGAGGAGGACCGGGCGTACTTCCGCGACGCGCTGAAGGGCGTCCAGCCCGCCCTGTTCACCCGCGCCACCGTGGCGCCCGCGGCGGGCGGGCGGCGCCGGGCCCGTCACACCTTCACCGTCGACGCCGACCTGGTCCGCCGCATCCGCGGCGGCGGCAGCTCCCCGTTCGCGTTCCTCGCGGCCGCCTTCGCCGCCTACTTCTCCCGCGTGCACCGCACCGAGGAGCTGGTGCTCGGCGTGCCCTTCCGCAACCGGCACGCGGCCGCGGACCTCGAGACGGTCGGCCAGCTGGCCAACAACCTTCCGCTGCGCGTGCCGGTCGGCCCCGCGGCCACCCTGCACGAACTGGCCGCTTCCGTCCGCCGCAGCACGGACGAGCTGCGCGCCCACGAGCGGCTCGCCCTCGGCGACGTGCTGCGCGACCTCCCGGCCGGCGGCGCCGGCGCGCGCCGGCTGTTCGACATCACCCTCTCCTACCTGCGCCACCCCCGGCCCGCCCCCCTCCCGGGCACCGCGGTGGAGTCCGTCGTACTGGCGCCCGTCCACCACCAGGACGCCCTGTCGGTGATGGTGCACGCCTTCGAGGACGACGCCGAGCTGCGGGTCGACCTCGACTACGCCGTCGACGTCTTCGACGAGGACTACCCGATCACCTCGGTTGCCGGCCACCTGCTGCGCCTCATCGGCGCGGGGCTCGACGAGCCCGGCCGGGCCGCGGTGACGCTGCCGGTCCTGGACGAGGCCGAGCAGGAGGACCTCACCCTGCTGCGGCAGGGGCCCGACGCCTCCTACGCCGACGACCGGACCGTGCACGGCCTGATCGCCGACCAGGCCGCCCGCACCCCGCACCGGACCGCCGTCACCGGCGCCGACGGGACCCCGCCGCTGACCTACGCGGACCTCGACACCCGCTCCAACCAGGTGGCGCACGCCCTGCGCGGCCGGGGCGTGGGCGTCGGCGACCGGGTGGCCGTCCTCATGGACCGCTCGCCGCAGCTGATCGTGGCCCTCCTCGGCGTCCTCAAGTCGGGCGGCGCCTACGTACCCGTGGACCCCGGCTATCCGGCGGAGCGGATCGCCTTCCTCCTCCAGGACAGCCGGGCCAAGGTGGTGCTGACCGACGGCGGCACCCCGGTCGGGGACCAGGGCGTCCCCGTCCTGCGCACCGACGAGCTGCTGACCGGCCCGGGCGAGCCGCTCGAGGACCGGGCCACCTCCCGCGACCTCGCGTACGTGATCTACACCTCCGGCTCCACCGGCCGGCCCAAGGGCGTCATGGTCGAGCACCACTCGGTGGTCAACCGGCTCGCCTGGATGCAGAAGGCCTACCCGGTCGGCGCGGACGACGTCCTGCTCCAGAAGACGCCGATCTCCTTCGACGTCTCCGTGTGGGAGCTGTTCTGGTGGGCGATCGAGGGCGCGGGGCTCGCCCTGCTGCCCGTCGGCGGCCAGCGCGACCCGCGCGGGATCCTGCGCACCATCGCCGAACAGCGGGTCACCACCCTGCACTTCGTCCCCTCCATGCTGGGACCCTTCCTGGACCTGCTGGAGGACCGCCCGGAGCTGCGCGCCGAAGCCGTCTCGCTGCGGCAGGTGTTCTGCAGCGGCGAGGCCCTGCCCGCGGCGCGCGTGGAGCAGTTCAACCGGGTCTTCGGCACCGGCGGCGCGGCCACGCCGCGGCTGGTCAACCTGTACGGGCCGACCGAGGCCACCGTCGACGTGTCGTACTTCGAATGCCCGACGGCCCCCGGGATGCCGGTCCGGCGCGTCCCCATCGGCCGGCCCATCGACAACACCCGGCTGTACGTCCTGGACGCGCACGGCGGGCTCCAGCCGGTCGGCGTCCCCGGTGAGCTGTGCATCGGCGGCGTCGGTGTCGCCCGCGGTTACCTGGAGCGGCCCGAGCTGACGGCGGAGAAGTTCACCGAGGACCCCTTCTCCCCCGGCGGGCGGCTCTACCGCACCGGTGACCTCGCCCGCTGGCTGGCCGACGGCACCCTGGAGTACCTCGGCCGCATCGACGGCCAGGTCAAGATCCGCGGCAACCGGGTGGAGCTCGGCGAGGTCCAGAACCGGCTGGCCTCCGTGGCCGGCGTACGGGACGCCGTCGTGGTCGACCACCAGTCGGGCAGCCGGGGCACCCTGCTGATCGGCTACTACGTCGCGGACACCGAGCTCAGCCCGGCCCTGCTGCGCACCGAACTCGCCTCCGCCCTGCCCGAGTTCATGGTCCCGGCGCACTTCATCCGGATCGACGCCGTCCCCCTGACCCCGAACGGCAAGGCCGACCGCCGCGCCCTGCCCGCCCCCTCCTCCTCCGCCGCCGCCGCCGGCCCCCGCTACACGGCGCCGCGCAACGCCACCGAGGAGACGCTCGCCGCGATCTGGGCGGACGTCCTGGAGGCGGAGCGGGTCGGGATCCACGACGACTACTTCGCGCTCGGCGGCGACTCCATCACGATGCTGCGCATCCGCGCCCGGGCCGAGAAGGCCGGCATCGTGTTCGACCTGACGGACCTGGTGCAGCAGCCGACCGTCGCCCAGCTGGCCGCCCGGTCGGCCACCGGCGGCGCGGCCGTCGCGCCCGCCGCGGAACTCGCCCCCTTCGCCCTGGTCTCGGGCGTCGACCGGGCCCGCCTCGAGGGCCGCGCCGACGCCTACCCGCTCACCCGCCTCCAGCTCGGACTGCTCTACCACAGCAGGGCCGAGCAGGACTCCGCCGTCTACCGCGACGTCTTCCAGTACAGCGTCACGGCCGCTTGGGACCAGGAGGCGTTCGGGCGCGCCTTCGAGCGGCTCGTCGCGCGCCACCCCGTCCTGCGGTCCTCCTTCGACCTGGGCTCCTTCTCCGAGCCGTTGCAGATCGTGGAACACCAGGTGACCGGCGGCTTCGACGCCGTGGACCTGAGGGGCCGCGAGGAGGCCGCGGCGCTCGCCGCGATCCGTGCGCACGTCGACGAACGGCGCTACCACCGCTACGACTTCGAGCAGGCCCCGCTCTACCACCTGCGCGCCCACGTCCGCGAGGAGACCCTCGAGCTGGTCCTGAGCTTCCACCACGCGATCCTCGACGGCGGCAGCGTGGCCACCCTGGTCGCCGAGCTGCTGCAGGACTACCTGCACGGCCTGGGCCACCCCATCGAGGCCGTGGCCGAGCGCGTCCTGCCCTCGGCGGCCCACCACGTACGGGCCGAGCGCGAGGCCCTGGAATCGGAGCCGGCCCGCGCCTTCTGGCGCGAACGGCTGCGGGACGCGCCACTGCTGCGCCTGGAGGCCTTCCGGCAGCACGAGGCCCCGGGCCCGGACACGCAGATCACCCGGATCGTGGACCTGCCCGCCGAGCTCACCGAGCAGGTCGGCCGGTTCGCGAGGGAGCGGACGCTGCCCGTGAAGTCGGTGCTGTTCGCGGCGCACTGCCTGACGCTGGGGCTGTTCTCCGGCTCCGACGACGTCACCACCGGCCTGGTCACCCACGGCCGCCCCGAGCTGGAGGACGCCGACCGCATCGCCGGCCTCTTCCTCAACACGATGCCCGTGCGGCTCGGTACCGCCGCCGACAGCTGGGCCGACGTGGTCCGGGCCGCCTTCCGGCAGGAGCAGCAGAGCCACGCCCACCGCCGCTACCCGCTCAGCGCGATCCAGGAGGACCGGGGTGCCACCGTCCTGGAGACCGCCTTCAACTACATCCACTTCCGCCAGCTGGCCGCCGTCTTCGAGCTGCCCGGGGTCCGCCTCCTGGACTTCCGGACCTGGGAGGAGACCAACTTCCAGCTGCTGGTCAACGCCATGACCGATCCGGTGGACGGCTCCGTCCGGCTGCGGCTGGACCACCACGGGCTGACCTTCACGCCGTCCCAGGCCGACCTCTACGCGCAGCGGTTCACGGCGATCCTGGACCGGCTGGTCCACCATCCGGACGAGGCACCGGACTTCGGCTTCCTGGCGCCCGGCCCGGACCTCTCCGGGACACCGGATCGGGCCGCGCACCAGGACGCTGACCAGGACCGGGCCGCGGCCCGGGACCGGGACGCCGCCCGGGACCGGCAGGAGGCCGACGCCCCGCTCGACGTCGTACGCGCCGTCGCGGAGCAGACCGCCCGCACCCCGGACGCCACGGCCCTGGTCTTCGGCGCCCGCCGCTGGACCTACGCCGAACTGGACGAGGCCGCCGACCGGGTGGCCCGCGAGCTGATCGCGCTCGGTTCGCGCCCCGGCGACCGGATCGGCATCGCGATGGACCGGTCGCCCGAGACGGTCGCCGTGATCCTCGGCGTCATGAAGGCGGGCGCCGCCACCGTGCCGCTGGACGTCGGCTACCCGGTGGACCGGCTGACCGCGATGGTCGAGCAGGCCCGCCCGTTCCGGGTCATCGCGAACGCCGCCCACGGCGCCGTCTTCGGCGGGCCGGCGCTCGTCCTGCAGGCCGAGGAGATCTTCGCCGAGGACGGCGAGCGGCCGTACCTGCCGCGGATCCCCGCGGAGGTGACGCAGGAGATCACCCCCGACTCCCTCGCCTACGTCCTGTTCACCTCCGGCTCCACCGGTGCGCCCAAGGGCGTGGCGATGCCGCACCGTTCACTGGCCCACCTGGTCGCCTGGCAGAACGGCGTCCCCAGCGGGGTCGTCGGCGGAGTGACCGCCCAGTACGCGCCGCTGAGCTTCGACGTCTCCTTCCAGGAGATCTTCTCCACCCTCGCGGGCGGCGGCACCCTGCTCCTGCTCTCCGAGGACGAGCGCCGCGACATGCCGGCCCTGCTGCGCCTGCTCGACCGGGAGGGCGTGGAGCGCATCTGCCTGCCGTACGTCGCCCTACAGCAGCTGGCCGAGACCGCTGACGCGCTCGGGATCGCCCCACGCTCGCTGCGGGCCCTGCTCTCCTCCGGCGAGCAGCTGCGCGTCACCGACGAGATACGCCGGCTGTGCGCTGCCCTGCCCGGGGTGATCCTGGAGAACCAGTACGGGCCGACCGAGTCGCACGTGGTGACCGCGTTCACGATGCAGGGCGATCCGGCCGCGTTCCCGGCCCTGCCGCCCATCGGGCGGGCCATCGCCGGCTCCGCCGTCCACGTCCTGGACGACCGGCTGCGCCCGGTCCCGGCCGGCGTGCGCGGTGAGCTGTACCTGTCGGGTGCCTGCCTGGCCGAGGGCTACGTGGGCCGCCCCGACCTGACCGAGGAGCGGTTCGTCCCGCACCCCTCGCCCGGGGCCGCCGCGGCGGGGACGCGGCTCTACCGCACCGGCGACCTGGGCTTCGCCCTGCCCGGCGGTGACGTGGTGTGCCTGGGCCGGGCCGACGCGCAGGTCAAGGTGCGCGGATACCGTGTGGAGCCGGCCGAGGTCGAGCTGGCCATCACCCGCTTCGCGGCGGGCCACCCGGGCATCGCGGAGGCCGCGGTCGTCGCCCGCCGCCGGGAGGGCAACGACTCCTTCCTCGCCGCCTTCCTGACGGGCGACCCCGACGGCGCGGACCTGACGCTGCTGCGCAAGCAGCTGCGGACGGTGCTGCCCGAGTACATGATGCCCTCGCACTTCGAGTGGCTGGCGGCCCTGCCGCGGACGCCGAGCGGCAAGCGGGACGACCAGGCGCTGCGCGCCGCCGCGCTGAGCACGGGGGCCGCCGTCGACGCCGCCGCGGCCCCGCGCGACGCGTACGAGGAGACCCTGGCGGAGATCGTCGGGGAGCTGCTCCAGCTGCCCGCGCTGGGCCTGCACGACAACATCTTCGACCTCGGGGCGACCTCGCTGACCGCGATGCGCCTGGTGGTGCAGATCGAGCAGCGCTACGGGATCAGCGTCCCGCTCTCGGAGTTCGTGTCGGCGCCGACGGTGGCCGAGCTGGCCGCGCGGCTGCGTTCGGGCGAGGCCATGGCCGCGTTCGACCCGCTGGTGCCGATCCGCCCGGACGGGTCGAAGCGCCCGATGTTCTTCGTCCACCCGATGGGCGGGAACGTGCTCTGCTACGTCCGGTTCGCCACGTACCTGGAGGAGGACCAGCCGTTCTACGCCCTCCAGGCGGCCGGCGGCGATCCCGGCACCGAACCGCTGCGCAGCGTCGAGGAGATCGCGGCCAGCTACATCGAGGCGATGCGCCGGGTGCAGCCCAGCGGTCCGTACGTGGTCGGCGGCTGGTCGTTCGGCGGGTTCGTCGCCTTCGAGATCGCCCGGCAGCTGCGGGCGGCCGGGGAGGAGATCGCCCGGCTGGTGCTGCTGGACACCACGGCCCTGAACCCGGGCCGGCGCCTGACCACGGACGACGAGGCCCTGCTCGGCTGGTTCTTCTGGGAGCTCTTGTGGCTGCGGCGCGGGGGCGACTCCCCGCTGGAGCTCATCCCGGACCGGCTGACGACGCTGGAGGAGAAGTTCGACTTCATCGCCCGGCTCGCCATCGACGAGGGCGTCCTGCCCGCGGGGAGCACCGGGGCCGTCGTGCGGCGCCTGTTCCACGTGTACGAGGCCAACTGGAAGGCGGCGTTCGCCTACCGGCCCGAGGTGGTGGACCAGGACATGGTCCTCATCCACGCCGCGGAGCCGCTGCCCGGGGTCCTCAACTCGATGCACACGGCCATCGAGAGCATGCACGCGGACCCGAGCAACGGCTGGGGCGAGCGCACCAGCGGAGTGCTCGACGTCGTGGACGTACCCGGCGACCACCTCACGATCATGGAGGAGCCGTACGTGGCCCACATGGTCCAGGTCGTCACCGAACTGATCGGACAGTGAGATGACACGGATGACGGACCGCAAGAAGGCCCTGGTGATCGGCGCGGGGATCGGCGGGCTCACCGCCGCCGTCGCACTGCGCGAGGCGGGTCTCGACGTAGAGGTCCACGAGCGGGCGGGCGAGCTGCGGGCCGCGGGCTCCGGCCTGTCGGTGATGAGCAACGCGGTGGGCGCGCTGAACTCGCTGGGCGTGGGAATCGACCTGGAGAAGCGCGGGGAGGCCCTGCGCTCCTACCACGTCAAGACGGCCTCGGGCCGGCTGATCCGGGAGTTCCCCTTCCCGGAGATCATCGGCAGGCTGGGGGTGCCCAGTGTGCTCATCACCCGGGCGGACCTCCAGCAGTCGCTGCTGGAGGCGGCCGAGGGCATCCCGTTGCACTTCGGCGCGGCGGCCACCGGCTTCGAGACGGAGGAGGGACCGGGCGGCGGGGTGCGGGTCGCGTTCGACGACGGGACCACCGCGGAGGGCGACGTACTGATCGGGGCCGACGGCTTCAACTCGGTGGTCCGCAGGCAGCTGGTGGGGCCGGAGGACTCGCAGGACAGCGGCTACATCTGCTGGCTCGCGGTGGTGCCGTTCTCGCACCCCCGCTTCACCCCCGGCTCGGTGACCCACTTCTGGGGCAGCGGCAAGCGCTTCGGGCTCGTGGACATGGGCGCCGGACGGCTGTACTGGTGGGGCACCAAGAACATGCCGGCCGAGCTCTCGCGGGACTGGAAGGGCGGCAAGGCGGAGATCCTGCACGCCTACGACGGCTGGGCCGACGAGGTGCGGCAGGCGATCCTGGCCACGCAGGAGGAGTCGATCATCGCCGTGCCCTCCCGGGACCGGGCGTTCCTGGAGCGCTGGGGCCGGGGGCCGGTGACCCTGCTGGGGGACGCCGCGCACCCGATGCTGACCAGTCTCGGGCAGGGTTCGGGCATGGCGATCGAGGACGCCGTGGTGCTCGGGCGGGCCCTGAAGGACGCGCCCGACCTGCCGCGGGCGCTGCGCCGGTACGAGGACGAGCGCCGCGAGCGGACCCGGGGGATGGTGGCCGCCTCGCGCGGTATCAGCTCCTTCGAGCAGTCCGAGGACCCGTTCCGCCGGCCGGTGCGGGACGCGTACTTCCGGTTCATGCCGCAGTCCAGGCTCACCCGCACGCTGGAGGACGCCCTCACCTTCCCGGCGGTGGCCGGATGAGCGCCCCCGCTTCCCGTAGGAGGAACCCCGTGTCCGCCGCCGCACACCGCTCCGACCTGTCGCCGCGCGGCCGGTCCGTCCTGGTCACCGGGGCCTCCTCCGGCCTCGGCCGGGTCTGCGCCCTCCAGCTGGAGGAGGCGGGCTTCCGGGTCTTCGCCGGTGTCCGCAAGGAGGCCGACGCCCTGGCGCTGACCGAGGCCGGTGCGCACGGCCGGCTGATCCCGGTGCTGGTCGACGTGACGGACGAGAAGTCGGTGGCCGCGGCGGCCGAGCGGGTCGGGGCCGAGGTCGGCCAGGAGGGCCTGTGGGGCCTCGTGAACAACGCAGGCATCTGCGTCTCGGCACCGCTGGAGTGCGTCTCGCCGCAGCGGCTGCGCGAGCAACTGGACACCAACGTGGTCGGGCAGCTCGCCGTCACCCAGGCGTTCCTGCCGCTGCTGCGGCGCACCCGCGGCCGGGTGGTCAACGTGACCTCGGGCCTGGGCAGCGTGGCGATCCCCTTCCTCGGGGCGTACGCGGCGGCGCAGTTCGCCAAGGAGGCCCTGACCGACGTGCTGCGGCGCGAGCTGGCGCCGCAGGGAGTGGACGTCGCCCTCGTGCAGCCGGGCGCCATCATGACGCCGATCTGGGGCAAGGTCTCCGACGTCGCACGGGCGGCGATGGAGGGTGTCCCGGAGCAGCTGGCCGAGCTGTACCGGATCCCGTTCAACCGGTTCCTGCACCACAACGAGCGGCAGGCGCGGGAGAGCCCCACCCGTCCGGAGGACTTCGCGGAAACGGTCCGCCAAGCCCTCACGGCCCGGCGGCCCAGGACCCGCTACCGGGTGGGCCGGGACGCCCGGAAGGTGAGCGTCCTGGCGAGGGTGCTGCCCGACACGGCGCTCGACCGGTACCTCCGGCCGATCACCGAGTAGCCGCGGGCGCCGGGCGACCCGCCTGAGTAATGGGCGGGGCCGCCGAGGAGGCCGTACAGAACCAGCCAGTTGGCACGCCCGCCGAGAGGCGCCGAGCGGTGGTATCACGCCAGATGATGGCCGAGAGCGGCAAGTCGCCCAGGATATGGCCATCGTCACAGTTTGCCCCGTCTTCTCGGCGGGCGTGCCCAACGTCCCAGATCCGGCCCGCATTTCGCCGTATCCCCCTCGGGCCGGGCGGCCGCCCTGCCGCCGCTTTTCCCGGGCGGCCGCGTGAACGGACCGTCAATTCCCTTCGTGACCAGACTCCGCCGTGCGTGCGAACCGGCCGAATTAGCGTGATCGCCGAGGCTTTCCGGACGCGGTGACCCCCGGCCCGGACCGACCCCCACCGTTCGACAAAGGATGAGGACCATGGCGCACAGCGTGCGGCCGCCCGTTCCCGAAACCCGCGCCGACGCAGGCGCGTTGACCCGATTCGCCGCCCGGCACCGCGGCACCCTGGAGCGGGCGCGCGAAGTGATCCGCTCCCGCGAGCACTGGTCGCCGTACGCGGAGGACCCGGAGGATCCCCAGGCCTACGGCCCGGGCGCGAGAGCCGCCGGCGAGGCCGCCTTCCGCCGGCTCCTCGGCCGGCCCTTCGAGCTCGGACAGCCGGGCCGGGACGGCGCCGTGGGCCCCGCCCCGGAAAACGGCGGCGAGCGCTCCCCCTACGGCGGCCCGCTGGGGGTCTCCTACCCGCACTGCGACCCCGAGGTCCTGCTGCCCGCCATGCAGGCCGCCCTGCCCGCCTGGCGCGACGCGGGCCCCGAGGCCCGTGCGGCGGTCTGCGCCGAGATCCTCCACCGGATCAACGCCCGCAGCTGCGAGTTCGCCCACGCCGCCGTGCACACCAGCGGCCACAACTTCCTGATGGCCTTCCACGCGGGCGCCGTCCACGCCCAGGACCGCGGTCTCGAGGCGGTGGCCTTCGCCCTCGCCGAGCAGACCCGGCTGCCGGCCGCCTCCGTCTGGCACAAGCCGCAGGCCGACGGCCGGACCGTCACCCTGACCAAGACCTTCACCACCGTGCCCCGGGGCGTGTCCCTGGTCATCGCCAACAGCGTCTTCCCCACGTGGAACAGCTACCCGGCCCTCTTCGCCTCGCTGGCCACCGGCAACCCCGTCCTCGTCAAACCGCACCCGGCGGCCGTCCTGCCGCTGGCCCTCACCGTCCGGACCGCCCGCGAGGTACTGGCCGAGGCCGGCTTCCCCGCCGACCTGGTGTGCCTGGCCGCCGAACACCCCGGCGAGGGGCTGGCACGCCGGCTGGCCACCCGACCCGAGGTCCGCCTCGTCGACTACGCGGGCGGCACCGCCTTCGGCGAGTGGCTGGAGGACAACGCCCGCCAGGCACGCGTCTTCACCGCCGGGTCCGCCGTCAACACCCTGCTCGTCGAATCGACCGGCGACTACCGCGACATGCTCGCCAACCTCGCCTTTTCGGTCTCCCTCTACAGCGGGCAGCTGTGCACCAGCCCGCAGAACCTGCTGATCCCGCGCGCCGGGATCAGCACCGACGAGGGGCACCGGACGTACGAGGAGGTCGTCGCGGACCTCGGCGCCGCCCTCGCCGCGCTGCTCGCCGATGACGCCGAGGCGGTCGCCGTCCTGGGCGCGCTCCTGGGACCCCCGGTCCTGGACCGGCTCGAACGGGTGATGGCCGGGGAGGCGGGGACCGTGGCCGTGCCCTCCCGCGCCGTGCGCGACCCCGCACACCCCGAAGCGGTCGTCCGCACTCCGGCCGTCGTCACGCTCGACGCGAACCGGGCCGCGGACCGGGCCACGCTGCTCGCCGAATGGCTCGGCCCCGTCGTCTTCGCCGTCGCGGTGGACTCCGTCGCCGACGCGGTGGCGCTGGTCTCCCGTACCACCCGCGAGTGCGGCGCCCTGTCGGTCGGGCTCTACTCCACGTCGCCGGAGGTGGAAGCGGCGATGGAACGGGCCTGCGCCGAGGCCGGGGTGATGCTGTCCGCGAACCTGATGGGCGACTGGTACATCTCCCAGTCGGCCGTCTACTCCGATCTGCACGGCACGGGGATGAACCCGTCGGGGAACGCGGTGTACTGCGACGCCGCCTTCGTGTCCGCGCGTTTCCACACCGTCGGCGTACGCCGCTACGGCGGCTCGATATGAACGGCACCCTCACCCACATGCCGCTGCGCGGGCGCGAGCGGGAGATGCGGCTCATCCGCGAGGTGCTGGAGTACGGCCGCCGCTCGGGCCCCGCCGTCCTGTCGATCGAGGGCATGCCCGGCATCGGCAAGACGCGGCTGCTGCGGGAAGCCGCCCTCCTCGCCGACGGCCTGGGCTACGCCGGGCACCACCCCGACCCGTGGGCGGACCCCCGTCACCCGCGGCGCCGGGCCGCGCCGGCCCGCCACACCCGGGGCCGGCCCGGCCGCTGCCCCGCCCCGGCAGGGCCCGTCCTCGTGCTCGTCGACGACACCCGGCGCACCGTGGACGGGCCGCCGCGGATGCCCTTCGCCCCCCGTGAACGGCGTGGCGGCGAGCCCGTGGTCTGGCTGGTGGCCCACCGGCCCGGCGAGGGACCGGCCCTGCCGGCCGGGCTCACGGGCCGCAGCGAACGGCTGTCGCTGGGCCCGCTGGGGCCGTCCCCCTCGCTGGGCCTGGCCCGCGACCTGCTGGGCGCGCCGCCCGCACCGGCCCTGGTCCAGCTGATCGACCAGGCCGGCGGGCACCCGCGGCTGCTGATCGAACTGCTCACCGGGCTCCAGGAGGAGGGCTCCTTGGAGACCGCGGACGACGAGGTCAGGCTGCTGACCCCGCAGCTGCCCGCGCGCCTGGCCACCCGGGTGCGGGCCACCCTGGAGCGCTTCTCGCCCGGATGCCGCCAACTGCTGTGCGTGGCCTCGCTCCTGGGGTGCGAGGTGGTCTACGAGGACCTGGCACTGATGCTGCGGACCTCCGTCTCCGCCCTGCTCCCCGCCCTCGAGGAGGTGGAGGCCACCGGCGTCGTGCGCAATGACGGCGGCCGGGCCGTGTTCTCCAACCCGCTGCTGCGCCGGCTCATCTCGGACTCCATGCCGGACTCGCTGCGCCTGTCCCTCCAGCGGGAAGCGGCGGCGCTGCGGGCGACGGCGGGGCTCGCCGAGGCGCCGCCCGCCGGACCGGAGCTCAGCGAGCAGCAGCGGGTCCTGGTCGGGCTGGTGCGCGAGGGCCTCACCAACCAGCAGATCGCCCGGCGCCTCGCGCTGTCCCCGCACACCGTCAACTACCACCTCCGCAAGCTGTTCAAGACCTACGGGGTGAGCTCGCGGATCGACCTGCTGACGGCGGCGGAGCACCTGGACGCCGCCGGCCGCGCCCGCCAGAACTGACACCCGCCCTGCGGCCCCTCCCGCACCACCCCCTTCCCTGCGACCCGCACCGCACCGCACCACACCTTTCCCTGCGACCCGCCCGCACCGCACCGACCGTGGAGACCCGTACCCGTGACCGATCCCGATCTCGTCCTGCCCGGCACCTGGCCCCGCCCCGACACCCCGCCCCCGGCGCGGCGCACCGCCTGGCTGCGGGACGCCCTGCGCGCCGGACCCGACGACGGGCGCTCCCCGCAGCTGCTCGACGAGGTGCGCTGCGACGTCCTCGTCGTGGGCGGCGGTTTCACCGGCCTGTGGACCGCCCTGGAGATCCTGCGGCGGGCCCCCGGCACGGACATCGTGCTGATCGAGGCGGACGTCTGCGGCGGTGGCGCCAGCGGCGCCAACGCTGGCTATCTGATGCCGATGTGGGCCCGGTTCAGCAGCCTCGTCGCGATCGGCGGGCACGAGGAGGCGCGCCGGCTGGGCGAGGCCTCCGCCCAGGCGGTCGACGACATCCTCGCCTTCACCGAGGAGCACGGCATCGACGTCGAGTACACGCGAGGTCCGTGGCTGTGGGCCGCCTCCTCCCCCGCCCAGCGCGGGGCGTGGCGGCAGACCCTGGAGGATCTGCGCCGGGCCGGGACCGAGCCGCTGCACGAGGTGTCCGCCGCCGAATCCCGCCGGGCGGTCGGCACCCGCAACCACTTCGGGGGCGTCCTCGACCCGGGCTGCGCCACACTGCAGCCCGCCAAACTGACGCGGGGCATGCGCCGAGTGGCGATCGAGGCGGGCGTCCGCATCCACGAGCGCACCCCGCTGACCGCCCTGCGGGCCGCGCCCGGCGGAGCCACCACCGCCCACACCCCGTACGGGCGGGTCCGCGCCGACCGGGTCGTCCTGGCCATCAACGCCTGGGCCGGGCAACTGGAGGACCTCGACCGCCGGATGGTGACCGTGGCCAGCGACACCGTCCTGACCGAGCCCGTTCCCGAGCGGCTGGAGGCACTCGGCTGGGACGGCCGCACCTCGGTCTGCGACTCCCGCCGCAGGCTGAACTACTACCGCACGACCCCGGACGGCCGGCTGCTCTTCGGCAAGGGAGGCTCCGGGGTGGCCTTCGGCCGGAGCGGGGCCGACACGCTGTGGGGCGATCCGCTGCGGCCCGGCGAGCTGCGGCGCCAGCTCGCCCGGCTCTTCCCGGAACTCGCCGACGCGCCGGTGGACGCGGCGTGGACCGCCCCGGTCGAGTACTCGACGACCTCGCTGCCCTTCGCCGGCTGGCTGAAGTCGGTGCCCGGGGTCTGCTACGCCACGGGCTATTCGGGGGACGGCGTGGGCCCTTCCCGGCTCATGGCCAAGGTACTGGCCTCCCTCGTCCTGGGTACGAAGGACGAATGGTCGGGCTCGGCCTTCACCCGCCCGCCGGGCGGCTGGATCCCCCCGGAGCCGGTGCGCTACCCGGGCGCCCGCCTGGTCATCCCCACCCTCCGCGCGGTGGAGCACCGCGAGGACCGCGGGCTCGGCGTACCGGCCGTGGTGAGGCGCCTGGCCTCGATCGACCCGTCCGCCTTCCGCCTGTGACCCGGCCCGCGGGCCCGGCCACGCCGTCTAACCGGCTGCCGGGACCAGGCCCCGCAGCGGCCAGGCGGTGTCGATCACCGCGTCGGGGGTGCCCTGGCGGCGGAGGTAGGACTGGAAGTCGCGGGCCCAGCGGGCGTGCCAGCCGCCCTGCCGGGCGTGCAGGTCGGCCGGGCTGAGCGCGGCCACTTCGGGGTGGCGCGCGGCTATCGCGCGGGCCACCTCGACCGCCGCCAGGGCGTCCGCCCCGGCGTCGTGCGCGGAGTCGAGGGTGATCCCGTACACCCCGCAGACCGCCTCCAGGGTGCGCTTGCCGCGCCGGTAGCGGTCGACGGCCCGGTCGATGGTCAGCGGGTCCACCACCGGCCCGGTCTCCGCCCCGCCCAGCCGGTCGGCGAGCGAGGGCAGCCCGTGCCGGGCCAGTTCCGCGGAGAGCAGCGTCAGGTCGAAGGCCGCGTTGTAGGCGACGACGACCGCCCCGCCGCGCCAGTGCCCGACCAGCGCCTGCGCGACCTCGTCGGCGACCTCCCGCACCGGACGGCCCTCGGCGACGGCCCGCTCCGTGCTGATCCCGTGGATCGCCGACGCCCCTTCAGGAATCGGTATCCCCGGGTCCGCGAGCCAGCCGCGCCGCTCGCGCACCTCACCGCCCCGCACCTCGACCAGCGCCGCCGTCACGATCCGCGACTCCCCCGGCTCGGTGCCGGTCGTCTCCAGGTCGAACCCGATCAGCACACCGCCGTGCCAGTCCCCCATCACGCGCCCTTCCCCCCGTACAGCTCCGGTCAACGAGTTTCAGCCTGCCACGGGCCACTGACAGGCCGGCCGCCGGGGGCTCGGCGGGGGCACGGCACCGCGTCCCGGCACCGCGTCCCGGCACCGCGGCACGCCACCGGGCAGGAGAGCGCACCACGGGAGCGCGTCACGACACCGGCCGGGAGTCCTCCCACACCGATTCGAACTCCTCGCGGTACGTCGCGAACAGCCCGTGGTCGGCGTCCTTCGGCACGCCGCGGCCGCCGCCGCGCAGGACCAGGACGGGCGATTCCATGCCGCGCGCCCGCCGCAGGTACGACTGGACCACCGCGATCCCCGAGGACTGGCCCTCCACCAGGTAGGCGGTGAAGCGCGGGGTCTCGTCGAAGACGTGGATCTCGAAGCGCGAGGGGTCCCGCAGGCCCGCCCGCACCCGGCGGACGTGCAGGATGTTCATCTCCACCGAGCGGCTCAGCTCGCCCTTGCGCAGCCCGAGCTCGCGCTCGCGCCGTTTGACGGCGCTGCTCGCCGGGTTCAGGAACAGCAGCCGCACCCGGCAGCCGGCCTCCGTGAGCCGGACGAGTCTTCGGCCCGAGAAGTTCTGGACCAGGAGGTTGAGGCCTATGCCGATGGCGTCGAGCCGCCGCGCGCCGCCGAACAGGTCCTCCGCCGGGAGCTGGCGCTGCAGGCGCACCCGGTCCGGATGGACCGAGATGACGTCCGCGTACCGGTCGCCCACCAGGTCCTCGACGGCGTCGATCGGCAACCGGTCGGCCGCCGGGCTGCCCGAGCCCCCGCCCAGCACCTCCAGCAGCCGCGCCGAGGCCCGTTCCGCCTGTTCCAGCACCGGGCGCGACAGCGCCCGGTTGCGGGAGACCACGTTGCGGGTGACCTCCAGCTCGTCCAGGGCCAGCTCGATCTCGCGCCGGTCGTCGAAGTACGGCTCGAAGCAGGGCCAGTGCTGGACCATCAGCTCGCGCAGCTGCGGCAGCGTCAGGAAGCTGAGCACGTTGTCGTCGGCCGAGTCGAGCAGGTACCCCTTGCGCCGGCTGACCTCGCGCACGGCCACCGCCCGCTGCACCCATTCCTGCCCGGCGGGCCCGGCGGCGGCGACCACCCAGTCGTCCCCGCCGTGCACCGGCTCGTAGATCGGCCGCAGCACCGCCCCGACCACCGACCGCAGCCGCTGCTCGATGAGGTTCAGCCAGATGTACGCACGGCCGGCCCGCTGGGCGCGCGTGCGGACCTCGCTCCAGGCCTCCGTGCTCCAGTCCAGCTCGGCGCCGGCCGGGGCGCTGCCGGCCGTCTGCGGGGCCAGCGACACCGCCCCGGCCGCGACCCCCGCCGGCGGTGCGTCCGCGGGGCCGCCCTCGTGACCGCTGTCACCAGGGGGCAGCTCCAGACCTCCCGAGCTCACCCGTGCACCGCCTTCTGCGTCTGGACGCCCGTCTCCAGTGATCACGGAAGAGTACTCCGCGCGCGCGGCCCGACGCAGCCCGATGGCCCTTACACCGGCTGCCCGTTGACCCATTATCCGATGCCCACACAGTCGTCCGACCCGGATATCAGCTCTGCGGGTCACCCGGAGGGACCAACCCAAGTCCACGCGTGAGGACCCTCTTTCGGGGAAGATCTGGCAGTGACGTGGTCCAGCCGGATCAGCCGGAGCAGGATGGGAAGAGTCGTTATCTATGCAGGTCTGGCCGGGACAGGCGTATCCGCTCGGCGCCACTTACGACGGCGCCGGAACCAACTTCGCGGTCTACAGCGAGGCCGCCCGACGCATCGAGCTGTGCCTCCTCCACGACGACGGCTCGGAAACCGCCGTGGAACTGCGCGAGACGGACGCCTTCGTCCGGCACGCCTACCTGCCGGGCATCATGCCCGGCCAGCGCTACGGCTTCCGCGTCCACGGACCGTACGAGCCCGACCGCGGGCAGCGCTGCAACGCGGCGAAGCTGCTGCTGGACCCGTACGCGCGGGCGATCAGCGGGAACGTGGACTGGGGCGAGGCGGTGTACGGGTACCACTTCGGGCGGCCCGACTCCCGCAACGACCTGGACTCCGCCCCGCACACCATGAGCTCGGTCGTGGTGAACCCGTACTTCGACTGGGCCAATGACCGGCCCCCGCGTCACGAGTACCACCACACCGTGCTGTACGAGGCCCACGTCAAGGGTCTGACGATGAGCCATCCGGACCTCCCGGAGGAGCTGCGCGGCACGTACGGTGCGCTCGCGCACCCGGCGGTCATCGGGCACCTGACCAAGCTCGGGGTCACGGCGCTGGAGCTGATGCCGGTGCACCAGTTCGTCAACGACCACCGGCTCGTCAACGACGGGCTGAGCAACTACTGGGGCTACAACACCATCGGCTTCTTCGCCCCGCACAACGGCTACGCCTCGGGTGACCGCGGCCAGCAGGTGCTGGAGTTCAAGTCGGCGGTGCGCGCCCTGCACGAGGCGGGGATCGAGGTGATCCTCGACGTGGTCTACAACCACACGGCGGAGGGCAACCACCTGGGCCCGACGCTGTCCTTCCGGGGGCTGGACAACGCCTCGTACTACCGGCTGGCCGACGACCCGCGGCACTACATGGACACCACCGGCACGGGGAACTCGCTGCTCATGCGGTCCCCGCACGTGCTCCAGCTGATCATGGACTCCCTGCGGTACTGGGTGACCGAGATGCACGTGGACGGCTTCCGCTTCGACCTGGCGGCGACGCTGGCCCGCCAGTTCCACGAGGTGGACCGGCTGTCCTCGTTCTTCGACCTGGTGCAGCAGGACCCGGTGGTCAGCCAGGTGAAGCTGATCGCCGAGCCGTGGGACCTGGGCGAGGGCGGCTACCAGGTGGGCAACTTCCCGCCGCTGTGGACCGAGTGGAACGGCAAGTACCGCGACACCGTCAGGGACTTGTGGCGCGGTCAGCCGCGGACGCTGGCGGAGTTCGCGGGGCGGCTGACGGGCTCCTCGGACCTCTACCAGGACGACGGGCGGCGCCCGCTGGCCTCGATCAACTTCACCACCTGCCACGACGGTTTCACTCTGCACGACCTCGTCTCCTACAACGAGAAGCACAACGAGGCCAACCGGGAGGGCAACCGGGACGGCGAGACCCACAACCGGTCCTGGAACTGCGGGGTGGAGGGCCCCACCGAGGATCCCGAGGTACTGGAGCTGCGCGAGCGGCAGATGCGCAACTTCACGGCGACGCTGATGCTGTCGCAGGGCGTGCCGATGCTCAGCCACGGCGACGAGTTCGGCCGCACGCAGGGCGGCAACAACAACGCGTACTGCCAGGACAACGAACTGTCCTGGGTGCGCTGGCCGGAGCCGGGCAAACCGGCGCCCTCGCTGCTGGAGTTCACCCGGCGGATGGTGTGGCTGCGCCGCGACCACCCGGTCTTCCGACGGCGCCGGTTCTTCCACGGGCGGCCGGTGGAGGGGACGCACGACGAGCTCTCCGACATCGCCTGGTTCACCCCGCACGGCGAGGAGATGCGGGCCCGGGACTGGCAGGCGCAGCACGCGCGGGCGCTGACGGTGTTCCTCAACGGGGAGGCGATCTCCGAGCCGGGGACCCGCGGGGAGCGGATCACCGACGACTCGTTCCTGCTGATGTTCAACGCGGGCGCGGATCCCCAGGAGTTCACCGTTCCGCCGGGCCACGGGGCGCAGTGGCGGCTGGTGGTGGACACGGCGCGGCCGCAGGTGCTGCCACCCGGCACCGGGCCGCAGTACGCGGCCGGGGACCGGGTGGCGCTGACGGGACGGTGTCTGGTGGTGCTTCAGCGCCCGGCGTAGGCGGAGCTCCCGTCCACGGACGGGGAGCCGGTCTGCTGCGCCGGGATGAAGGCGGCGCCGTGGGTGCGGGCGGCCGGCACCCGGGTGAGGAGGGCGAGGAGCAGGCACAGGGCGGCGGCCCCCACGGCCACGGCGAAGGCCGCGGGGGGCCCGTAGGACTCGGCGAGGCGTCCGCAGAGCGGCAGCGCGAGGGCCTGCCCGGCGACGAGGGAGCTGGCGGCGAAGGCCATCGACTCGGCGAGCCGGGAAGGCTCGACGACCCGCTCGGTGAGGGCGAACGCGGTGATCAGGTGCGGGGCGTAGGCCGCGCCGAGGACCGTGACGACCAGGTACAGCGTCCCCAGGGAGCCGGTGAGGAGCAGGGGCACGGAGAGCGCCAGCGCGGCGCCGGTGGCCACCCGCCAGCGCAGCCGCAGCCCGAAGCGGGCGGGCAGCGCGCCGAGCGAGATGCCGACGACGGCGCTGACGACGCCCATGGCGGCGTACACGACGGCGGCCTGCTCCGGGACGCCCAGCTGCAGGGTGAGCGCGGCGATCCCGGCCTGGCAGGCGCCGAACATGGCGCCCTGGAGGGCGAGGGAGCCGCGGACGGCGTGGACCACGCCCGGATGCCGGGTCCGGCGCCCCGCGGTACGGGCCCGTGCGGGGCCCCCGGCCGTGACGGCGGCGGTCGGGTGCAGCGCGAAGGCGGTGGCGAACACGGCGACGAGGACGGCGGCCCCGCCCAGGGCGACCGCGGGGTGCGCGACGATCGAGGCGAGTCCGACGAGGGCCGGGCCGAGGACGAAGGAGACCTCGTCCAGGGTGCCTTCGAGCGAGTGGACGGCGCCCACCACGCCCTCCCCGGACTTCGCCCGGTGCGCCAGGGCCACGGAGCGGGTCCGGGCGAGCGGCCCGATCAGCGGGATGGAGGCGCCCGCCACGGCTCCGACGGCGGCGAGCGGGGCGGTGGCGAGGTGGCCGAGGGCCCCGGCCACCAGGGCGGCCGTCGCGACGGCGTTGACCGCGGCGGCGGTCAGGACGACGGGCCGCTGGCCGTACCGGTCGGCGAGCCGGCCCAGGACGGGCCCGAAGGCCACCTGGCCGGCGGAGAGGGTGCCGCCGACGACGGCGCCGGTGGCGATCGAGCCGCTGGTCTGGGCGACCAGCACCACGCTGCCGAACTGGGACATCGCGACGGGCAGTCGGGCGAGGAAGGAGATGAGGGGCAGGAGGGGCCCGGTCAGGGCGATGACTCTTCGATAGGTGTTGACGGTTCCAACCATTCGAGCAACGCTAACGCGCCGCAGTCACTCGTATGCATTGGGTCATGGCACGGAATCCGGCTGACTGGGTACGTACGTTCTCATGAGCCTGCCACCGTCAAGCATCCATTCGGAATCTGACGTTCCGGCACCGGTCACCCCGGCGTCGACCTACCGTCTCCAGCTGCGTCCGGAGTTCCCCTTCGCGGCGGCCGAGGCAGCCGTACCGTACCTCTCCTCGCTCGGCGTGTCCCACCTGCACCTGTCCCCCGTGCTGGAGGCGGTGCCCGGCTCTGCGCACGGGTACGACGTCACCGACCACTCCCGGGTGCGCGAGGAACTGGGCGGCGAGAGCGGCCTGCGGTCGCTGGGCGCGGCCGCCCGCGCGCACGGGCTGGGCCTGGTGCTCGACATCGTGCCGAACCACATGGCGGTACCGGCGCCGCTGCGGCTGAACAGGCCCCTGTGGGAGGTCCTGCGGGAGGGGCCCGGCTCGCCGTTCGCCCGCTGGTTCGACATCGACTGGGAGGCGGGCGGCGGGCAGGTGCTGCTCCCGGTGCTCGCCGGACCGGTGGAGGCCGCCGAGCTGAAGGCCGACGGGGAGGTGCTGCGGTACGGGGAGCAGGAGTTCCCGCTGCGGGAGGGGACCGCGGGCCTGGAGATGGCCGAGCTGCTGGCCGCGCAGTGGTACCGGCCGGCCTGGTGGCGGGAGGCCCGGACCACGCTCAACTACCGGCGCTTCTTCACCATCTCGGACCTGATCGGGGTCCGGGTGGAGGACCCGGAGGTGTTCACGGCCACGCACGCCAAGGTGCTGGAACTCGTCCGGGACGGGGTGGCGCAGGGGCTGCGGATCGACCACGTGGACGGGCTGGCCGATCCCGAGGGCTACCTGCGGCGCCTGCGCGCGGCGGCGGGCCCGCACTGCTGGGTGGTGGTGGAGAAGATCCTGGCCCGGGAGGAGCGGCTGCCGCCCGCCTGGCCGGTGGCGGGGACCACCGGGTACGACGCGCTGCACCGGGTGGACGGCGTCTTCACCGACCCGGACGGGTCTGCCGAACTGGCCGCCCGCTACCGGGAGTTCACCGGTCTCCCGGAGTGGGAGCTGACGGCGCACGCGTGCGCGCGGGAGGTACTGGCCGGCGACCTGGCGGCCGAACTGGGCACGCTGGAGCGCCTGGCCGGGGATGACCTGGCGGTGGCCGTGCGCGAGCTGCTGATCGCCTACCCCGTCTACCGGCCCTACCCCGGCGAGCCGCAGCCGGATCCGCGGGCCGTGGAACGGGCCGCCGCGGTGGCCGGTCCGGCTGCGGTGGCCGGCGTACGGGAGCTGCTGCTGCGGGATCCCGCGTTCGCGGCCCGCTTCGCCCAGACCTCGGCCGCGCTGCGCGCCAAGTCGCTGGAGGACCGGGCCTTCTACCGGTACGCGCCGCTGCTGTCGGCCACCGAGGTCGGCGGGGATCCGGGGCAGCCGGCGGTGTCGGTGGCGGAGTTCCACGCGTACTGCGACCGGCTGGAGCGGGAGTGGCCCCGGACCGGGACGGTGCTGTCCACGCACGACACCAAGCGCAGCGCGGACGTTCGGGCCAGGATCTCGGTGCTGTCGCAGGCGCCGGAGCCGATGGACGGGACGGCCGGGGCGGACCCGGCGCTGGCGTGGACGGCCCGGCAGACCGCGCTGGGGCTCGGGGAGGTGCCGCAGGCCGCGCCGCGGCTGGCGGACGCGCTGCTCAAGGGGGCCCGGGAGGCCGCGCTGCGGACCAGCTGGACGGAGCCGGACGAGGCCTACGAGGCGGCCGTACCGGGGTACGCGCCCGGGCCGCTGGACCTGCCGGCGGAGCTGGCGGAGGCGGCCCGGGCCAATCTGCTGGGCATGGCGGTGGTGCACCTGGCGATGCCGGGGGTGCCGGAGGTCTACCAGGGCGCGGAGACGGAGTACCGGGCCCTGGTCGACCCCGACAACCGGCGGCCGGCCCGCTTCCCGCGCCGGGAACTGGCCCGGCTGGACGCGGGGGCCGAGCCGTCCGGGCCGGACGAGGAGAAGCTCGCCCTGACGGCCGCCCTGCTGCGGCTGCGGCGGGACCGGCCGGGACTGTTCGCCGGGTACGCCCCGCTGGCCGCCCGGGGTCCCGCGGCGGACCACTGCCTGGCCTTCGCCCGCTCGCCCGGCCTGGTGGTGGTGGCCACGCGCCTCTCGCACCGCCTGGCCCTGGCGGGCGGCTGGCGCGGCACGGCCCTCCCCCTCCCCCCGGGCCGCTGGACCCGCCTCCCGTCCCACCCGACGGAGCCCCCGTACGAGACCGAGGCGAACCTGTCGACCCTCCTGACCGCGTCCCCCGTGGCCCTCCTCCTGCGCACCCCGTGACCACGGGCCCCCGCCCGGGCCCCGGGGACGAAGCCCCGATCTCCGTCCCCGCCGACCCCCACCAGCCCCGCCGGCGTTCGAGGCGCGGGGCGCGAGGTGCGGGGACGGCCCGGGGTGAGGGGAACTACGGGGGCTGCGCAGCAGTAGGGGCCCTGTGCTGCGGGCATGGCATCCCTTGTGACCCTCCTCCGAGACATGCGCTACCCCACACCGCACGAGCTCGCCCTGGCCGCCCGCGCCCTCGCGGACGAGCACCCCGCCGTGGTCCGGCTGCGCCAGGCCGGTACCTCCCGGGCCGGGCAGCCCCTCTGGGTGCTCTCCGTCGCGGCCACCGGCCGGGCACCGGCACCGGCATCCGCACCGGCCGCCCCGCGGGACGTCCTCGTGGTCGCCGGGGCCCACGCCAACGAGCCCGTCGGCGGCGCCACCGTCCTGTCCCTCGCCCGGCGCCTCCTGCACGACCCGGCCCCGCGCGCCGGCAGCGGCTGGCACTTCCTGCTCTGCGCCGATCCCGACGGCGCCGACCTGCACCGCACGCCCCGCCCGTACTCACTCCTCGACTACCACCGGCACTTCTTCCGGCCCCCCGGGCCCGAACAGCCCGAGTGGGCACCGTCGTTACTGCCCCCGGACCGGCTCCCGCCCGAGACCCTGGCCCTGACCGCGCTCATCGACGAACTGCGGCCCGTCCTCCAGGTCTCCCTGCACGCCACCGACCTCGGCGGCTCCTGGGTCCAGCTCACCCGGGACATACCGGGCCTCGCCGAGCCCTTCGGCAAATCGGCCGCCGAGCTGCGCATCCCGGTGGAGAACGGGGCCTCGGACGCCGCCGGCTGGCCCTCCCCCGGACCCGGGATCTTCGTGATCCCGCAGCCGGGGAGCGAGGCCGCGGGGGCCTTCCACCCGGAGGACACCCGGCTCAGCACCTGGTACCACGCCCACCGCTACGCCGGCGCCACCGCGATCGTCGAAGTCCCCATGTGGGCCTCCGACCTGGTGGACGACCCGACCCCGCACCCGGACCCGCGCGGGGCCCTGCGGATGCTGGCCCGGCGGCTCGGCGAGGACACCGCGCGCGTGGCCGCCGTACGGGACGGGATCCGCCGCGGCCCGCTGCCGTACGAGGATCCGGCCGCGGCGCCCCTGCTGCGCGCGGTGGACTGGACGCTGGCGCTGATCCCCCGGATCACCGCCGAGTGGGCCGGCGACGGGGCCCCCGCCGAGGCCAGCGCGGCCTACGTGGCCAGCATCGACGCCTTCGCGCGGCGCCTGTCGCTGCGCGCCGCCGCGATGCTGCTGCGGGTGCTGCGCACACAGGGCCACCCCTCGGCGCCCGGGCTGGACCGGCTGGTCACCGGGTGGTGCGAGGATTTCGCGGCACGCTTCCAGGCGCGCTGGGTCCCGGTGGCCACCCAGGTGGAACACCAGTCCCGGACGGTCCTGGCGACGTACGAACGCCTCATCGCCTCCGCCTCCTAGCGGGGCTCCACGGGCAGGCCCTACCGGCGCTCGGACAGGCCGGTAGGCGGCTTCAGCTCGAGGACAGCCGGAAGCTCATCTTCCCGAAGCCGACCTGGTCTCCGTCGCGGACCACCGCGGAGCCGGTCACCCGCAGGCCGTTGACCGTGGTCCCGTTGGTGGAGCCGAGGTCCTTGAGCACCCACACCCCGTCGCGCAGGCTGAGTTCCGCGTGGGCCCGGGAGACGGTCTCGTGGCTGAGCCGCAGCCCGTTGCCGGGGTCACGGCCGATCCGCAGGGCCCCCGCTCCGGGGTGCGGCAGCAGCAGCTTGGGCAGCTTCTCGACGGCCCAGGCGCGCCGGACCCCGACCGAAACGGCCGAAACCCGCCCCACCCAGCCGAACAGCCGACGGGTCCAGGGGCTTTCGGCTCCCCGCGTCTGGAGGTCGGCGGTGAGGACGGCGAGGTCCTCGGACCGGCGGGCCACCAGGGCGAGTTCCATCCGGCGGAGGAACGTGTCGTGGGACAGCTTGCCGAGGGCAGCGCCCTCCCTGAGCTGGCCCAGCGCCCGGTCGCGCTCGGCGTCCGAGAGCCGCGGCGCGGGGTAGGCGGGGAACTCAAAACTCGACGTCACAGGGTGATTGTCGGCCCGTCGGGGCCGGAGTGTCCAGAACTCCCCCGCCACGCCCGGAATGATGGGCAGGATACGCATGGTGAACAGGGCCGCAGACGAGGGGAACGTCCGTGCAGTTCGAGGTGTGGGCACCGCTGACCGGTCATGTCGCCATGCGACTCGACGACACGACGTACGACATGGCGCGCGATCCGGAGCGGGACGGCTGGTGGACCGTGCAGGCCCCGGCCGCCGACGGAAGCCGGTACGGATTCCTGCTGGACGGCGACGGCGTGCCGCGGCCCGACCCGCGCGGCCGACGGCTGCCGGACGGACCCGACGGCCTGTCCGCCGTGGTCGACTTCACGGCCCTCCCCGCGCCGGGGGCCGCGGCGCGGCGGACCCCGCTCCAGGACGCGGTCCTGTACGAGCTGCACATCGGCACCTTCACCCCCGAGGGCACCTTCGACGCGGCGGCCGCGCGCCTGGACCACCTCACCGGCCTCGGCGTCACGCACGTGGAGTTGATGCCCGTCTGCCCCTTCCCCGGCCGGCACGGCTGGGGGTACGACGGGGTCGCCCCCTGGGCGGTGCACGAGCCGTACGGCGGCCCGGCGGGGCTGGCCCGGTTCGTGGAGAGGGCCCACGCCGCCGGTCTGGGCGTGGTCCTGGACGTGGTCCACAACCACCTCGGCCCGTCGGGCAACCACCTCCCCGCCTACGGCCCGTACTTCACCGACACCCACCACACCCCCTGGGGCGCGGCGGTGAACCTGGACGCGCCCGGCTCCGACGAGGTGCGCGCCTATTTCCTGGACAGCGCGCTGGCCTGGCTGCGCGACTACGGGATCGACGGGCTGCGGCTGGACGCCGTGCACGCGCTCGCCGACGGCCGGGCCCTGACCTTCCTGGAGGAACTGTCCGCCGCGGTGGACGCCCTGGGCGCCGAGACCGGCCGGCCGCTGTTCCTGATCGCCGAGTCCGACCGGTGCGACCCGCGCACCATCACCCCGCGCGCCGACGGCGGCCTGGGGCTGCACGCCCAGTGGAACGACGACTTCCACCACGCCCTGCACTGTGCGCTGACCGGTGAATCCCAGGCGTACTACGCCGACTTCGCCCGGGCACCGCTGGCCGCCCTCGGCAAGACCCTGACCCGCGCCTTCTTCCACGACGGGACCTGGTCCTCCTTCCGCGGCCGCAGCCACGGCCGGCCGGTGGACCGCCGCCGGATCCCGGCCCACCGCTTCCTCGGCTACACGCAGACCCACGACCAGATCGGCAACCGGGCGCTCGGCGACCGCCTCGCCGCCTCGCTGTCCCCCGGGCTGCTGGCCTGCGCCGCAACCGTGGCGCTGACCGGGCCGTTCGTGCCGATGCTGTTCATGGGCGAGGAGTGGGCGGCGGGCACCCCGTGGCAGTACTTCACCGACCACCCCGACCCGGAGCTGGCCGAGGCCGTACGGGCGGGCCGGCGGCGGGAGTTCGCGGAGCACGGCTGGAAGGCCGAGGAGATCCCCGACCCGCAGGACCCGGCGACCCGGGACCGCTCCTGCCTGGACTGGACGGAGCCGGAGCGGGCGGGCCACGCCCGCCTGCTGGAGTGGTACCGCACCCTCGTGGCACTGCGCCGCACCCTGCCGGACCTGCGCGACCCGGACCTGGCGGCGGTCCGGGTCGCCCATGACGAGGAGCGCCGCTGGCTCACCTTCCGGCGGGGCGACGTACGGGTGGTCGTGAACCTCGCCCCGGAGCCGGTGACGATCGCGCTGGGGCGCAACGGGGTACGGGTGCTGGCCGCCTGGGAGCCGGTCGACCACCCGGGTCCGGACGGGCGGATCCGGGTACCGGCCGAATCGGCGGTCGTCCTCGGCCCCTGACCGCGGCTATTCGACGACCGCGAGCTCGCGGGGGGCGTTGTTGAGGCGGCGCCCGCCGTCCTCGGTGACGGTCACGATGTCCTCGATGCGGACGCCGAACCGGCCGGGCAGGTAGATGCCCGGCTCCACGGAGAAGCACATGCCGGGGACCAGCGGCTGTTCCTCGCCCTCGACCATGTACGGCGGCTCGTGGGTGGTGACGCCGATCCCGTGGCCGGCGCGGTGGATGAAGCGGTCTCCGTAGCCGAACTCGGTGATCACCGCGCGGGCCGCGCGGTCCACGTCCTGGCAGGTGGCCCCCGGCCGGACCGCGGCCACGCCGGCCTGCTGGGCCTCGCGGACGACGTCGTGGACGCGCTGCTCCTCGGCGGTCGGCCCGCCCACGTGCACGGTGCGGGAGATGTCGGAGCCGTAGCCGTACCGCAGGCCGCCGAAGTCGAGGACGACCATGTCGCCGTGCCGGATGACGCGCTCACCGGCCTCGTGATGCGGGTTGGCCCCGTTGGGTCCGGAACCGACGACGGTGAAGTCGACCTGGGAGTGGCCGTGGGCGCGCAGCAGCGCGGCCAGGTCCTCGGCGACCTCGGTCTCCCGGCGGCCCGCGAAGGGGAGGTGGAGGGCCTGTGCGTAGGCGGCGTCGGCCGCGGCGCCGGCCGCGGCGAGGCGCTCCAGTTCGCGCTCGTCCTTCACCGCCCGCAGCATGGGCAGCGCGTCGGTGAGCGGCGCGTAGGAGGCGGTGGGCAACTCCCGTTGCAGGCCGAGGAGGTGCAGGGCCCAGGTGTTGTCGCTCACGCCGAAGCGTCCGGCCGCGTCCAGCAGCGGGGCGGCGAGCGCGTACGGGTTCTTCCCGTCGGTCCAGTCGCGCAGGCTCAGTGCGGCGGCGCCGGGGGCCTTGGCGGCGTCGGGGGCCTCAAGGGCGGGCACCACGAGCACCGGTTCCCGTCCGGCGGCCAGGACCAGCAGGGTGAGCCGCTCGGTCTCGGCGGTGGGGCGGTAGCCGGTGAGGTGCGTGAGGTCGGGCCCGGGTGCGATCAGCAGCCCGGCCAGTCCGGCGTCGGCGGCGCTCTGCGCGGCGGCGGCCATCCGGGCGGCGTAGTCCTCGGCCGTGAAGGGTGCGGGTTCGTGGGTCATACGGGTGATCCTGCCGTGAGCCGTGCGGCGAGCGCAGCGGCCGCGCCGGTCGGCGTACCCGGTGACAGCAGCTCCGTCCGGTGCACCAGGCGCGGCACGGACAGCGGTACGGCGGCCCCCGCGCCGGCGGCCCCGGCGACCCGGCGCGGCAGCAGGACGAGGCCGTGCCCGGCGGTGGCCAGTGCGCACAGGGCGAGCACGTCGGTGCCGTCGTAGCGCAGGGCGCGGCGGGTGGCGGGGAGCGCGAGCCCCAGGGCGGGGGCGTCGATCCAGCGCGCGTCGGCGAGGTCGTCCAGCCGGACGGCGGCCCGCCCGGCGAAGGGGTGCCCGGCGGGCAGCAGCACGGCCAGGCCCTCCTCCCCCAGACCGGTCACGGTGAGCGGGGCCACGTCGGGCAGCCGCAAGGGGTCGCTGGGCGCGGCGAGGCCGTCGACGAGGCCGAGGTCGCAGCCGCCGGTGGCGACCGCGGCGGGCACCTCCGCCGGGGGCAGCACCCGCAGGGTGACCCCGGTGGCGGGCAGCGCGGCGAGCAGCGCGGGGCCGATGGCCAGCGGGGAGGCGGCGAGCGTGACCCGGCCGGGTGGCGCGGCGGCCAGCCGCAGCACGTCGGCCCGGGCGGCGTCGAGCCGCAGCAGCAGAGGTCCGGCGTGCTCCAGCAGCCGGGTCCCGGCCGGGGTCGGAGCGACGGGCCTGCGGGTGAGCAGCCCGGTGCACAGGTCTCCTTCGAGGGCGGCGATGTGCTGGGAGACGGCGGACTGGGTGTAGCCGAGCTCGCGGGCGGCCGCGGAGAAGGAGGAGAGCCGGGCCACGGTGACGAAGGTGCGGAGCAGGTGCGGGTCCATGGTCATCAGCGTTGCTTATCGGCAGTGCAGAAACAATCGTTGGCGCTGAAGCGGGGCCGGCCGCAGGATGATCCACATGACCACCGCACCGTCCGCGCCGTCCGCACCGTCCGCACCGTCCGCATCCTCCGCACCGATCGCCCGGATCGCCCTCGTCGGCGACCGCTCCCCCCACGTGAAGTCCCACACCCGCATCCCGCTCCTCCTCGACGCCCTGGCCACCCGTGACGGACTCGTCCTCGACGCCTACTGGATCCCCACCGGCGACGCCGAGGCCGAGGCCGGGTCCGGGACGCTGGCCCGCTTCGACGCCGTGTGGGTGCTGCCCGGGAGCCCGTACGCCAGCGAGGCCGGGGCACTGGCCGCGATCCGGGTGGCCCGCGAGGAGGGCATCCCCTTCCTCGGCACCTGCGGCGGCTTCCAGCACGCCCTGCTGGAGTACGCCCGGACGGTCTGCGGGCTGACCGGCGCCGCGCACGCCGAGAACGACCCGGATGCCACGGACCTGCTGATCGCGCCGCTCGCGTGCTCGCTCGTCGGACACGAGGGCCTCGTGCGGGCCGAGCCCGGCTCACTCGCCGAGTCCGCACTGGGCGCGGAGCGGTCGATGGAGCGCTACCACTGCAATTACGGGCCGTCGCCCCTGCACCTGCCGACGCTCACCGAGCACGGGCTGCGGCTGTCGGGGCACGACGAGGACGGCGGGGCGCGCATCGTGGAGCTGCCCGGCCACCCCTTCTTCCTGGCGACGCTGTTCCAGCCGGAGCTGCACGGGGACGGGACGCGGCCGCACCCGATCGTCCGGGCCCTCGCCGCGGCCGCCGTCGCCCGTGCCGCGGGGCGGCCGGACGGGCTCACGGGCACGCTCGCCGCCACGCCGGCCGCCGGCCGGTCCGCCGGATAACGCGTCGCGGGACCACCCTCCTGATCGGCTATGCTGTGCTTGCACATCGAACGGGTGGTCCGCCGCCCTTCGTGGTGGGTGTAGCTCAGTTGGTAGAGCACCTGGTTGTGGTCCAGGTGGCCGCGGGTTCAAGTCCCGTCACTCACCCTGTTGGTCCCGTGAGGGGTACGAGGTTTCCTCGTACCCCTCACGGGCTTTTCCCCGGTCGGCAGGGCACCTCTAGGCCCGCAGGAAGGCCTCCACCTCGGTGGCGAACGCCACGGGGGTCTCGTGGGGCGGGTAGTGGCCGGCGCCCGCGAGGGTGCGGATCCGGCAGTTCGGGTACCAGGCCTGCCACGTGGCGCGCATCACGTCGGCGGTCAGCGCGAGGTCGTACTCCCCGACCAGGACCAGGACCGGGACGGTGCTGCCCTTCACGGCGGAGGACAGGTCGAGCGGCTGCCAGCTCGCCAGGTAGGCGGCGAAGGCCTCGGGGCGCGAGACGTCCAGGGAGTGGGCGACCATGCGCTGCACCCAGTGGCGGCTGGCCCGGTTCCCGGTGACCAGGTCGAGGATGACGCGCCGCTTCTCCGGGTCCTCGGCGGCGCCGTAGAAGAGGGCGCGGGTGGTGCCGTCCATCTCGTACGGCGCGGCCGGCACCGGGGCGAGCCCGATCAGCTTCTCGATCCGCTCGGGGGCGCGGACGAGGACCTGCTGGATCGCCTTGCCGCCCATGGAGTGCCCGAGGAGGGAGAACGTCTCCCAGCCGAGCCCGTCGGCGAGCTCCAGGACGTCGTCGGCGATCTCGGGGAGGTCGTAGCGGCCCGGGACGTTGCGCCGCTCACCGTAGCCGCGGTAGTCGAGGAAGGCGTACGAGAACTCCTCGGGGTCCAAGTAGTCCAGCACGGAGCCCCAGTTGGCGCAGGTCCCGAACCAGTCGTGCAGGACGATGACGCGAACGGGTCCGGTGCCGATCCTGCGGTGCGCGATGGCCATGCGTTCTCCCTCGGTGACGGGGTGGAGAAAACCAACGCCGTACTTCCTGCCCATTGGCCCCACCGTCACACCGCCGTCCGCGAAGTCACCGCGGGCGGCGGCTCCCCGGAGGGCGCAGGTGACGGGGGGCGCGCGGGAGGGGGTCAGACGGTCTTGATCGCCGGGTCGGAGACGCCCGGGGCGCCCGTCTCCACGTGGCCGGCGAAGCGGCGCAGGAAGGTGGCGTCCGCATCGGAGACCACCGTGACGTCGTACCAGCGGCCCGTCGCGCTCAGGTCCGCCGTGTACGCGGCCGTGGCTCCGGCCGCGACCCGCAGGGTCTGGGCGGCGCCGTTGTAGGCGTTGGTCACCGTGAGGTTGACCGCGGTGGAACCGGAGTTGGCCAGGGTCAGCCTGAGGTTTCCGGTGGCTCCGTCGTGGCGGGCCGTGACCTCGGGGCCGGCCTTCTTCGCCGGACCCTTCCAGGTCCGCAGGAAGCCGTTGGGGCCCCAGACCGTGAGGTTGATCTGGTTGCCGGTGGAGCTGCTGGTGCTCCAGGTGTCCGAGAGCGTCTTGCCCGCCTCGACCGTGTAGGGCCAGGGGCCGTCCGTGCGGTTGCCCGAGGTGCTGTGGAAATGGGCGCCGAGGGCGGGGCCGGAGGCGAAGGTCAGGGTGAACTTGCCGGTGGAGGGCGTTGCCCGGCCGTCCACGTAGGGGCTGTAGCCGAGCGCGCGCGTCGGCTTGGAGCCGGCCTCCTGGCGGGGCATCGTGCCGGTGGCCGGCGGGGTCGGGTGGTAGGACGGGTGGCGGTTCTTGTCCGGCGGGACGTACCCGGCCGTGGACGGCAGGGCGGCCGGCGCGGCGTCCGCCCGGGTGAAGTCGAACGCCGAGGTCAGGTCGCCGCAGACGGCGCGGCGCCACGGCGAGATGTTGGGCTCCTGCACGCCGAAGCGCTTCTCCATGAAGCGGATCACGGAGGTGTGGTCGAAGGTCTCGGAGCAGACGTAGCCGCCCTTGCTCCACGGCGAGACCACGATCATCGGGACGCGCGGGCCCAGCCCGTAGGGACCGGCCGCGTAGCCGCCGCCCCCGTTGTAGAGGTCGCCGGTCACGCTCGCGGTGGACAGGCCCCAGGCCGAGGACGCGGGCGGGTACGGGGGCACCACGTGGTCGAAGAAGCCGTCGTTCTCGTCGTAGGTGAGGAAGAGGGCGGTCTTCGCCCACACCGCCGGGTTCGCCGTCAGTGCGTCGAGCACCTGCGAGATGTACCAGGCGCCGAAGTTCGTCGGCCAGTTGGAGTGCTCGCTGAACGCCTCGGGGGCGGCGATCCAGGAGACCTGGGGAAGGGTGCCGCCCGCCACGTCGGCGCGCAGCCGGTCGAAGTACCCTTCGCCCGCTTTGACGTTGGTGCCCGTGCGGGCCTTCTCGTAGAGGGGGCTGCCCGGCTGGGCGTTGCGGTAGGAGTTGAAGTACAGCAGGGAGTTGTCGCCGTAGTTGCCGCGGAAGGCGTCGTTGATCCAGCCCCAGGAACCGGCCGCGTTCAGGCCGTCGCCGATGTCCTGGTAGACCTTCCAGGACACTCCGGCCGCCTCCAGGCGCTCGGGGTAGGTCTTCCAGCCGTATCCGGCCTCCTGGTTGCCGAGGACCGGGCCGCCGCCGGTGCCGTCGTTGCCCGTGTAGCCCGTCCACATGTAGTAGCGGTTGGGGTCGGTGGCGCCGATGAAGGAGCAGTGGTAGGCGTCGCACACCGTGAAGGCGTCGGCGAGGGCGTAGTGGAACGGGATGTCGTTCCGGGTCATGTACGACATGGTCGTGGCCGTCTTGGCCGGGATCCACTTGTCGTACTTGCCGTTGTTGTACGCCTGGTGGCCGCCGGCCCAGTCGTGGTCCAGGCCCTCGAGGAACTGCATCCCGAGGTCCTCGATCTGCGGGTGGAAGGGAAGGACGTCCTTCGTCCCGCTGGACTGGTGGAAGACTGACTTGCCGTTGTCCTGGAGGACGGGGCGCGGGTCTCCGAAGCCCCGGACTCCCTTCATCGCGCCGAAGTAGTGGTCGAAGGAACGGTTCTCCTGCATCAGGACGACGATGTGCTCGATGTCCTGGATCGTGCCGGTGGTGCCCTGCGCCTCGATGGCGGCGGCCCGCGCGATGCTGTCGTTCAGCATCGTCAGCGCGGCGGTGCCGCCGGCGATCTGGAGGAACCTGCGGCGATTGAGTTCTGCCATGGCGTGACGACCTCTGCGGGTGAGTGAGGGAGGCGAGGGGCGCCCCAAGGACAGCGCCCCCGGCGTACCGGACGGAGATCCCTGTCTGACACCTGGCCGTACAGCCGGAGAACGGAAAGGTCGCTGCCGACGGCCCGCGCGTCTGGCGACGACGGTAAGCGAACCACCCCCCGCACAACAGCCCCCTGAATCACTGCACTTCGCGCTCCGAGCGCCGGGCGGGGATACTCATCCGGCCTGTGCGCCGATCTGAGCACGCGTACTCATGCCCGGGCTGTGGCGCCTTGTCATCGTGTGGGCATGCCCTTTCAGCCATGTGACCCACCATCGCGTGCCGGGATAACCGCCGTCGGCAGCATGCTGCCCGCCGAGGCGCTCTCCTCGGACTCCCTGCAGCGGGAGGTGGCCCTGCGCAGCGGCCTCACCCTGCCCCCGACGCTGCTCCGGCAGGCGACCGGGATCGTCTCCCGCCGCGTCGCCGGCCCCGGGGTGTACGCCTCCACGCTGGCCGTCGGCGCCGCCCGCCGGGCGCTGGACGCGGCCGGTCTGAGCCCGCTCGACATCGACCTGCTGCTGTTCGCCTCCGCCTCCCGCGACATGGTCGAGCCCGCCACCGCGCACATCGTGCAGGCTGAGCTGGGCTCGCGGGCCCACGCTCTTGACGTCACCAACGCCTGCAACAGCTTCGTGAACGGGATCGACCTCGCCCGCTCCATGGTCCTCGCCGGGCGGGCGCGGCGGGCCCTGGTGGTCACCGGGGAGACCCCGAGCCGGGCGGTGCGCAGGGACCCCGCCGACGCGGCCGAGTTCCGCAGCGGCTTCGCGGGATACACGTTCGGGGACGCGGGGGCCGCCGTGGTCGTGGAGGCCGTCGAGCGCGGCGGGATCCTCGACGTGGACACCGAGACCCACTCGGAGCACTGGGAGGTCGGCGGCATCCCGGGCGGCGGTTCGCGCCACCCGCGCGGGGACGAGTACACCTACTTCCGCGGCGACGGCCACGAACTGCGCGGCGTCTTCGAGAAGGTGGGCACCGCCGTCATCGACCGGACGCTGCACCGGACGGGTATGGAGTGGGACGGCTTCGCCAAGGTCCTCGTGCACCAGGTGACCGTGCCCTACCTGGAGCGGTTCGCGGAGCTGACCGGGGTGCCGGCCGGGAAGCTGGTGGTGACCGTGCCCGAGCTCGGCAACGTGGCGAGCGCGAGCATCGGGCTCCAGCTGGACCGGGTCTTCACCGAACTCGCCCCTGGGGAGCGGGTGTTGTTCGTGGGCCTCGGCGGCGGCATCAGCATCATGACGATGGTCTGGGAGAAGTCGTGAGCCGGTCGATGTGGGTGGTCGTGCCCGCGCACGAGGAGGAGGCCCGCCTCGGGCAGACCCTGCGGGCCCTGGCCGCCCAGCGGGACCGGGACTTCACCCTGCTGGTCGTCGACAACGCCTCGGCGGACCGGACGGCCGCGATCGCCCGGGAGTTCGCGGCGGGCGCGCCGTTCCCGGTCGAGGTGATCGAGGAGCCCGAGAAGGGGGTCGGCTCGGCCGTGGACACCGGCTTCCGGTACGCGATCGACCGGGGCGCCGCCCTGCTCGCCCGCACCGACGCCGACTGCCTGCCCCGGCCCGGCTGGACGCGCGCCGCGCGGGCCGCCCTCACCGAACGCCCCGGGCTGGTGTGCGGCCGGATCGTCGCCCGGCGCGACGAGCACGGCCCGCTGGGCCGGGCCGGCTTCGGCCTCCTCGTGGCGCTCGCCGCGCTGTTCGGACGGCTGCGTCCCGGGCACGCGCGCCGCAACGGCTTCCGGGCCCCCTACCGCATGCACGCCGGCAACAACATGGCCATCACCGCCGACCTGTACCTGGCCGTCGGCGGCATGCCCCGGCGCCCCTCCCCCACCGACCGGCTCTTCCTCAACGCCGTACGCCGCCACACCGACCGGATCGCACACTGCCGGGAGATGGTCGTGGAGAACTCCACGCGGCGCCTGCGGGCCTACGGGATCGCGGGCACAGCCCGCTGGTACCTGGACCGGGGCAGCGGCCCGCACGGAACGGATCCCCGCTGATGCTCGACCGTCTCGACCACGCGCTGCGCAGCCGCCCCGAGCGGCCGGCCGTGCTCACCGCCACGCGTACCGGCGCCGCCCGGGTCCGGGCCACCGGCGGTGAACTGGCCGAGCTGTCCGATGCGTTCGCCGCCGCCCTGCACGCACGCGGACTGCGCGCCGGGGACACCGTCGGCGTCGCCGTACGCCCCGGTCCGCGGGCCCTGGCCGTCCTGCTCGCCCTGTGGCGGCTCGGGCTGCGCGGGGCCGTGCTCGACCCCGGCGCCGGGCCGGACGTGCTGCGCGCCCGGCTGGCCCTGGCCCGGCCCTCGCTGGTGCTCGCCGACGCCGCGGCGCAGGCGGTGGCGGGCTGGGCCCGGCCGCTGGCCCGCCGGGCGGGGCTCGCCCTGCCCCACCTGGCCGAGCTGGGCCCGGTGGCCACCGTCGGCCCCCGGCTGCCCGGCTGTGCGCCCGCGCTGGACCCGGCGGCCCCCCGGGCCGGGGTCCCGGTGCACGGGGACCACGACGGGGACGCGGTGATCGTGTTCACCTCGGGGACCACCTCCCGGCCGCGCGCCGTGGTGCACACCCGGTCGAGCCTGGCCGCCGGGATGGCCACGGTCGCCTCCCTCTTCGACGCGGCCCCCGACCAGCCCGTGCTCGGGGGCACCTTCTTCGTCCTGGTCCCGTCGCTGACCTGCGGCGCCCCCGTCGCGCTGCCGGCCCGCGACCCGCGGGTGCTGGCCCGCCAGCTCCACCGGCTGCGCCCCCGGGACACCTATCTGACCCCGCCCGCACTGCGGGACGCGCTGGACGCGGGCGCCCGCTTCCACGGCCGGGTCTGGACGGGCTCGGCCCCGGCCGACGCCGCCCTGCTGGAGCGGGTGCGGGACGCGGGCGCGGCCCGGGCGTGGGGGGTGTACGCGCTCACCGAACTGTTCCCGGCCGCCGCCGTCGAAGCGCGGGAGAAGTCCGCCTTCGAGGGCCCGGGCGACCTGGTCGGCGCCCCGCTGCCGGGCGTCCTGGCCGAGACCGACGCGGACGGCCAACTGCTGCTGGCCGGGGCCGCGGCCCGCCGCCGCTACCTCGGCGAGGAGCCCGACCCGTGGGTGCGCACGGGCGACCGGGCACGGCTGGACGGCGCGGGCCGGATCGTCCTCGAGGGCAGGTGCAAGGACATGGTGCTGCGCCGGGCGGAGAACATCTACCCGGGGCTGTACGAGCCCGCCCTGCACGTGCCGGGCGTGGAACTGGCCGTCCTGGTCGGCGTCCCGGCGGGTGACGGCGACGAACGGCTCGTCGCCGTCGTGCAGCCGGGGCGCGGCGTGCCCGAACCCGCCCTGCGCAGCGCCCTGTCGGGTCCCCTGCACCGGATGGGCACGGCGCGCCCCGACGCCCTGCTCTTCGCCCGCATCCCCCTGTCGGGCCGCTCGCGCAAACCGGACCGGGCGGCCACGTCCGCGATGGCGGCACAACGCCTGGGACCGACGGCATGACCTCCCGCCCGCGACGGTCCCGGACCGCCCGGATCGCCCGCGACGGTCCCGGACCGCCCGGACCGTCCTGATCCGCCCGGATCCGCCCGGCCCGCCGGACCCGCTTCCCCCGTCCCGATCCCCACGAAGGTGCGTTCCCGATGAGCAGCACGTCCCACGCCCGGGCCCGAAGGCGCGACCGCCGGGTCTATCTCGGCAGCCATCCCGTGCTGTTCGGGTTCCTCGCCGCGACGCGCGGACGGCCCGTCCGCCGGCTCGGCGGCACCGTGCTGGTGCACGGGGCGGAGGCCTACCGCGAAGCGCTGACCCGGCTGCCGCTGGACCGGACCGCGCAGGGCACCACCGGCGGAGCCGCGCGCTCCGCGCTGGCCGGCGACGGGGGTGTGCTCTTCGACCAGGACGGCGGCGGGCACCGGTCGGACCGGAGGGACCTGGCCGGGCAGCTCTCCGTGGCCGGGCTGGCGCGCTTGCGGGCGGGGTGGCGGCCGCTGCTCGACCGCCGCCTCGAACCGCTCGCCCGGGGCGGCGCGGTGGACCTGGTCGGGCTCTCCCGGGAACTGGCCGGCTCGGTGGTCTGCGCGCTGCTGGGCTCGGACGCCGATCCGCGGGCCGTGGCGGCGGCGGCCGCGGAGGCAGCGGCCGCTTCCGTACGCAGCCACCTGCCCGGGCCGGGCCGCCCGCGCGCGCAGGCCGCGGCAGTCCGCTCAGCCGCCCGGCTGCGGCGGGTGCTGGCCCCGCCGGAGGGGCTACGGGGGGCTGGGGCGGCGGGACCGGGACCGCTGAACGACGGGGCGCTGGCCGCGATGGTGGCGGTGGCCGCGGTCAACACCACCGTGGCAGCGCTGCCGCGGTCGGTGGCGTGGTGCGCCGACGCCGGGCTGTGGGACCAGGCCGCCGACGAGGCGCTGCGGCCGGCGCTGGCCGCCGAGCTGCTGCGCGTCACGGCCGCCTCACCGCTGCTGCCGCGGGTGGCCGCCGCGGACGGTACGGTCGGCGGCTGCCCGGTGCGGGGCGGCGACCGGCTGCTGCTGGTCGCCCGGCACGCCGCCGAGGCGCACCGCCGGGACCCCGATGCCCGGCGGCCGGCCGGGCCGGGGGCCGCCCGGCTGGTGTTCGGCTCGGGGCCACACGCCTGCCCGGGAGCCCGGCTGGCCGAGGTGCAACTGGCCGACGTACTGGCAGCGCTGGCCCCCGCGCGGCCGGTGGTGACGCGGGCCCGGGTGGACCGGCGGGCGGCCCTGCCGGGCTGGCGGACGCTGCTGGTGGAGGCCGGCGCATGAGCATCCGTATCGCGGTCACCGGGGCGAGCGGCTTCTGCGGCGGTCACGTGGCCCGCACGGCGGCCGCGCGCGGGGCGCAGGTGGTGTGCCTGGGCCGCAGGCCCGGGCCGCAGGGGGAGCACCGCACCTGGGACGCCGCCGTGGCCGATCCGGACCTGACGGGGGTGGACCTGGTGGTGCACTGCGCGGCCGCGGTCGGCGATCCGGCGCCCGGTTCCGCGGCGGAGTCGCTGATGCACGCGGTCAACGTGGCGGGAACGCAGCGGCTGCTCCGGGCGGCGGGCGGGCGGCCCGTGGTCTGGGTCGGCAGCGCCAGCGTCTACGACCCGCGGCTGGACCGGAGCCTGGTCACCGAGGACCATCCGCGCGCGGGCCAGCTGAACGCCTACGGCCGTACCAAGGCGGCCGGAGAGGCCCTCGCGCTGGCCGGCGGTGCGGTGGTGCTGCGGCCGAGGGCGGTCTACGGCCCGGGTGACACCCAGCTCCTGCCCCGGCTGCTCTCCCGGGTCCGGGCCGGGACCCTGCTGCTCCCGGGCCCGGACGTGATGCTGAGCCTGACGGCGGTGGAGAACCTCGCGGACGCCTGCCTGGCGGCGGCCGGCTGGCCCCCGGGCGCCTACAACGTGGCCGACGCCGAACCGTACGCCCGCGACCTGGCGCTCCGCGAGGTCCTGCGCGCCCATGGCGTCCGGGCCCGGATCCGGCACCTGCCGCTGCCGGTGGCGCACGCGGCGGCCCGGTTCGCCCAGTGCCTGCCGACCGCCGAACCGGCGCTGAGCCGCTACGCGGTGGACCAGCTCGCCCACTCCGTGGTCCTGGACACGACCAGGGCCCGGTCCCGGGGCTGGGGTCCGGGCCGGACCCTGGCGGACTACCTGGCCGAGGTGGCCGCGGGCGACCGGAGCGGGCGGGTCAGCCCGTCGCCACTGCTTCCGCGCCGGCGATGAGCCGGTCGAGGAGCGCGAGCAGGCAGGCGCGGACGTCCGGGCGGGAACGGGCGTCCAGCATGAGGACCGGGGTGTGCGGGTCGCGCAGGTGCAGCGCCGCCCCGATCTCCTCGGCCGTGTAGGGCTGTTCGCCGTGGAAGCAGTTCGCGCCGACCACGAAGGGCAGTCCGCGGCTCTCGAAGAAGTCGACCGCGGGGAAGCTGCGGTCCAGGCGGCGCGTGTCGACCAGCACGATCGCCCCGAGGGCCCCGTTCAGCAGGTCGTCCCACATGAACCAGAAGCGCTCCTGGCCCGGCGTGCCGAACAGGTAGAGGACGACCGAGGCGTCGGTGAGGGTGAGGCGGCCGAAGTCCATCGCCACGGTGGTCACCGTCTTGGACTCGATGCCGTCGAGGTCGTCCACGCCGACGCCGGCGGCCGTCAGCCGCTCCTCCGTGCGCAGCGGCTCGATCTCGGAGATCGTCTCGACCAGGGTCGTCTTGCCGACCCCGAACCCCCCGGCGACGAGGATCTTGACGGGGGCCGCTTCCCGCGGGGCGGGAATGTCATATCCGGGCAAGGTTGTCCCTGATCTTCCTGAGCAGGTGGACGTCGGTGGTCTCGGACCGGTCCAGGGGCGGCCGGTGGTGGATCAGCCCGCGGTCCGCGAGTTCGCCCAGGAGCAGCGTCATCGGCGTGAGGCGGATGTGCATCCGGGCCGCTATCTCGGCGACCGCCAGGCCGCCCGGCGGCGCGCACATGGCGAGGATGGCCCGCCACTCGGTGGGCAGGCCGCCCGGCGCCTCCCCGCCGGCCGCCGCCGTGATCGTCGTGTCCATGGTGAGGACGGTGTGCGGCGCGGCCGTGCGCCCGTCGGTCAGGGCGTACAGCCGTGTACGGCGGCGGCGCGCGGGCTGGGGCTCGTCCTGCGGCATTACGCGGTCGGCACCTGGCCGCGCTCGGGGGTGCCCAGCCACTCGCCGAGCGCCTGCGCGGTCCGTACGGCCTCGCCGCCGAGCTCCCCGAGGCGCGCCTTGCGGGAGGTCACCACGATGAGCGTGCTGCCCTCGCCGCACCCGACGATGCACAGGTAGCGGTCGTCCATCTCGACCAGCTGGCGGATGACGCGGCCGCCGTCGACCTCCCGGGACATCGCCTTCATGGTGGCCGCGATGCCGGAGGCCGCGGCCGCCATGCGCTCGGCCTGCGGCTCGTCCAGCAGGTAGGCGCTGAGCTTGATGCCGTCGTTGGACAGCAGCACCGCTCCCTGGATGCCGGCGATCCTGTTCAGGTTGTTGTCCAGGACGCTGTAGATGGCGTCGTTGGATGCCGCTGTGTTGGATGAGGTAGTCATGGCCGATCCCGTCGGAGCTCTTCTTCCACTGTCTGGGTCCCGCGTTCGTAGTCCGCCCAGGCGTCGGCCACCTCGTCGGGTGTCGCCGTGTCCGGCCGGAGGTCTGGTTCCGGGGCTCGGGGCGCCCGCAGCTGCTCGGCGATGTGGGTCTGCGGGACGCGCTCGGGAAGCGCCGGCCGCGCGGGGGCGGCCGCCGGGGCCGTCCGGGGCTCGGGCTCCGGCTCGGGCTCCGGCTCGGGCCCGCGCACGGGCGCAGACGCGGATACGGGCGCAGATACGGACACGGGCGCGGGCAGGGGCTCACGCGCGGCCGGCTTCGTGGGGCGGGTGGGCAGCCCGGCGGCCGTGTGCCCGGCCGGCTCCGGGGCCCGGCCCCCGGCCGGGCGCGGCGCCGGTACGGCGGCGGACGGCTCGGGGGCCGGCGCCGCCGCCGCGGGCGCGCTCTCGCGCGCTGCTGCGCCCCCGGTGGCCACCAGCAGCTCCCCGGGCAGGACCACCACGGCGGAGGTTCCCCCGTACACCGAGCGGCGCAGGGTGACGGTCGCCCGGAGCTGCTCGGCGAGGTGACCGACCACGAACAGCCCGAGCCGGTGCGCGTTCTGAGCGAGGACGGAGTACGGCGGTGCCTGGTGCAGGCGCCCGTTCATCTCCTCGTACCGCTCGGGGGTCACCCGCGGTCCACGGTCCTCGATCTCGACCGACAGCCCGTCGGCGACCAGTTCGGCGCGGATGACCACCTTCGAGCGCGGCGGGGAGAACCGGGTGGCGTTGTCCAGCAGCTCCGCCAGCAGGTGGCTGATCTGGCTGACCGCCTGCGGCTCCACGCTGATCTCGTCCAGGGCCTGCCGCTCGATGCGCCGGAAGTCCTCGACCTCCGCGGCGGCTTCGCGCAGCAGGTCGGCGATGCGCATGGGCTCGGTGTGCGGGTCGGGGACCTCGCCGCCCGCCAGGATGAGGAGGTTCTCGATCTGCCGTCGCATGCCCACCGTCAGCTGGTCGGCGCGCATCAGCTGGGCGAGCAGCGCCTCGTCGTGCCCGAAGGCGTCCTGGAGGTCCTCGGTGAGGCTCAGCTGCCGGCTGACCAGGTTTCCGGTGCGCGAGGCGATCCCGGTGGCGAACAGGCCGAACCCGTGGCGCTCGGCCGCGAGCTGCCGGTGCCCGTCGACGGAAACGGCGACGGCCCGGGCGAACGCGTCGCTGATGCGGCCGACCTCGTCGCGCTCCCCGCGCACCGCCGGCAGGGCCCCGTCGTCGACGGACTGCCCGCGCTGGAGCCGGGCGACGACGTCGGGGAGGGTCTCCTCGGCGACGGTGACGGTGCGCGCGTGCAGGTCGTGGAGCCGGCGCAGCAGCGACCGCGTGGTGAACACGACGACCAGTACGACGGCCAGCAGCCCGCCGCCGCTCCCCCCGATGAGCCAGGCGACCTCGGTCTCCAGCTCCGCGGCCTTGTCCTCGCCGCGCGTGAGGACCTTCCGCGCCCGGTCGACGTTGAGGGTGGCCATCTGCACCGAGAAGTTCGCGTGTGCGGACCGCCAGCCGGCGATGTCGGCGGGCAGCCTGATGCCGGAGTCGACGTCCGTGTGCTCGGAGATGACGGCGTTCTCGATGCGGACCTTCGTCTGCCAGTCCGGGGAGGCCGCGATCCGCTCGTAGAACCGGCGGTCGCCCTCGGGCAGGTACGGCACGATCCACGTCTCGTACAGGTGCCGGTGGGCACCCACGGCGGTGATGAACTGGTCGAAGCCGGCGGAGTTCAGCTGCCGGGACGGTCCGGCCAGGGACAGGATCGTGTCCTCGCGCGCCACCATCTCGGTGGCCGCGAGCATGGACACCACGGGCCGGCTCTCCTGGACGATGTCGGCGTCGTCCGCGTGGCTGAACTCCCGCTGGTAGGCCCGGATGACCGCGTCGATCACGCCGGTGTAGTGGGCGAGGGCCGCGTCGGCGCCGCCGGTGCGGGCGTCCGCGCGCTGGCGGTACGCGGCCAGGCCGTCCAGCCGCCGGTTCACTTCGTCGAAGGAGGCGTTCGCTTCGCCCGACAGCCGACGGAATTCGGCCACGGCCTGGTCGGTCGCCGCCCGCCGGTTCCCCAGCTCCTCCTCGGCGCCCGCGGTGCCCGCCCACAGCGCGGCGGTCGTCGTCCGCTCGGCCTGCATGTCGACCATGAGCGTGTAGAGCGGCGCGCCGATCCGCTCCGCGGCCGCGACATCGGCCCGCAGGTGCTCCGCCTGCGTCAGCAACCGCCCGGCGGTCACCCCCACTTGGGTGCCCATCGCCACGGTGGGGAGCACGGCCAGCCAGATGAGCAGGGTGCGCAGGCGCACCCGTTGCCGGCGACGGGCCGTCGACCGCCCTGGTGCGCCTTCGGGTTCTATCGGAGACATCGGACCTCGGGAACGGGGGCGGCGGGGGCAGCCGGACGGCCGGACCGTACACAACCGGTCCGGTTGCGGCGGGATGTGAGGGTGCCGATCATAACCAGCCATCCCGAGGAAACAGATAGGTGTCTTCCGCGGCCAAAGCGTGCTATTGGCGGCGGATCACGGCAGGCGGGAGACCTGATCGGAACCCAACCGCGACGCCCCCGACATCAAGGCGGGCCCTCCCGGCCGCCATGGGGCCGGGAGGGCCCGCCCCGGGCCCGAGGGGTCAGCCCTCGCCGTCGGCCGGGGTCAGCCGCAGCGAGATCGAGTTGATGCAGTAGCGCTGGTCGGTGGGGGTGGGGTAGCCCTCGCCCTCGAAGACGTGGCCCAGGTGGGACCCGCACGTCGCGCAGCGGACCTCGGTGCGGACCATGCCGTGCGAGGTGTCGGCGACCAGCTCGACCGCGTCGGTGTCCTTCGGGTCGTAGAAGGACGGCCAGCCGCAGTGCGAGTCGAACTTCTCCGAGGAGCGGAACAGCTCGGCGCCGCAGCCGCGACAGGAGTAGACGCCTTCCGTCTTGGTGTCCGTGTACTCACCGCGGAAGGCCGGCTCGGTGCCCGCGAGGCGCAGCACCTGGTATTCGGACGGGGTCAGCTCCGCCTGCCACTGCTCGTCCGTCTTGTGGACCTCGTACGACATGGGTCTCCCTCCCTCTAGTTCGACAGGCGGGCGAGGATGGCCGGACCGAGGTCCGTGACGTCGCCCGCGCCCATGGTGAGAACGAGATCGCCGGGCTTGGCCATTCCCGCGATGACGTCGGCGACGGCGCCCTTGGCGTGCTCGGCCGTGACGTCGGCGCCCGCGGCACGGGCGGCGGCGATGATGATCTCGCTGGTGACGCCGGGGAGCGGGTCCTCGCGGGCCGGGTAGATGTCCAGGACCACGGAGGCGTCGGCGAGGGCCAGTGCCCGGCCCATCTGCGTGCCGAGCTCCTGGGTGCGGGAGAACAGGTGCGGCTGGAAGACCACCAGGATCCGGGAGTCCCCGGCCGCGCCGCGGATGGCCTCCAGGTCGGCGGTCATCTCGGTGGGGTGGTGCGCGTAGGAGTCGATCACCTGGACGCCGGCCGCTTCGCCCTTGAGCTGGAGGCGGCGCTTGACCCCGGTGTACTTGCCGAGGGCGGAGGCGAGGTTGTGCGCCGGAATGCCGAGTGCGACACCGGCGGCGAGGGCAGCGACGGCGTTGTGCGCGTAGTGGCGGCCGGGCACGGAGACGGTGAAGGTGAGCATCCGCCCGTCCAGGACGACGGTGACCTCACTGGTCAGACCGCGCGCGGTGATCTTGGTGATCCGTACGTCGGCCTCGGGCTCCTCGCCGTACGTGACGACCTTCAGGCCCTCGCGGCCGGCCACCCGGCGGGCGATCTCGGCCGCGCCCTCCTGGCCGTGGGCGACGACCAGGGTGCCGCCGGGCACGATCTTGGAGACGAAGGTCTCGAAGGACTCGTAGATCTCCTCGATCGACGCGTAGTTCGCGTGGTGGTCGAGCTCCGCGTTGAGGATGATCGCGACCTGCGGGGCGTACTTGTGGAAGGTGCGGTCGCTCTCGTCCGCCTCGGCCACGAAGATGTCGCCCTCGCCGTGGTGGGCGTTGGAGCCGGGGGCGTCCAGGTCGCCGCCGATGGCGTACGAGGGGTCCAGGCCCAGGGCCGACAGGGACACGGCCAGCATCGAGGTGGTGGTGGTCTTGCCGTGGGTGCCGGCCACGGCGATCGGGCGCAGGCCGTCCATCAGGGCGGCGAGCGCGTCGGAGCGGTGCACGACGGGGACGCCCAGCTCGGCGGCGCGGGCCAGCTCCGGGTTGTCGGCGCGGATGGCGCTGGAGACGACCACGCAGGTGGAGTCGTCGGCGAGGTTGCCGGGGGCGTGGCCGCCGTGGACGGTGACGCCGTGGGCGCGCAGGGCCTCGGCGGTCTCGGAGTCGCCCTTGCTGTCGCTGCCGGCGACCCGCGCGCCGCGCTGGGCGAGGATCTTCGCGATGCCGGACATGCCGGCGCCGCCGATGCCGATGAAGTGGGGCCGTTCCATGGCGGTCGGCAGGCCGGGCTTCATTCAGGTCGCTCCAGGATCGAGGGTGGTGCTTCGAGCTCTGACCGCCCCAGCCTATTCGTTGTGGGCGAAGAGCTTGAGCACCGGAACGCCCACCTTGTGGCGGGCCCGGGAGGCCCAGTCCCGGTGGAAGAACTCCTCCACGAAGTGCGGAGCGGTCAGGACGATCACCTCGTCGGCGCCGGTCCCCTCCACCACGGCCTTCAGTTTGTCGAGGGGGTGGTCCTCGACGATCTGCCCGACGGCCTTGGCGCCCTTGGCGCGCAGCGCGTTCAGGGAGTGCGCGAGGGCGTGCGCGGCCGGGCCGAGGGCTTCCTCGCCCTCGGGTTCGTCGCCCTCGCGGATGGCCTCGGGGAGCTCACCGAGCGCGACGTCGTCGATGGCGCGCAGCAGTCGGTCCTGGTCGCCGCGGGGTTGCATGAGGACGACGAAGGAGACCGGGTCGTCTCCGTGCAGGGTGGTGACGAAGTCCACGTCCACCGTGGTCAGCGGCTGCTCGATCATCAATACGCTCGTGAACACGGACGCCCTCTCCTTCATGGGCCCTGGCCGGCTGGCCGGCCCCTGCGGAAACCATCCTGCCCCGCTCGCGCGCGGGGCCTTGCGCAGATATATGTGCCCAGATTTGTGCCCGTCGGAAGCTAAGCGGAACGAGAAATTCCGCTCCTTCTCAGATCCGACGGTAACGGGTGAAGAGGAACCCGGCCTCCTCCAGCACGGAGGCCGGCGCGAGCCGGTGCGGAACCGTGACGGAGGGCCCGCCGGCGATCCGCTGGGCGCCACCCGCCGTGAGCACCGGCGAGATCGTCAGGCACAGCTCGTCCAGCGCGTCGGCGGCCACGAGCTGGCCCAGCAGCCGGGGCCCGCCCTCGGTGAGCTGGCGGCGCAGCCCCCGCGCGGCGAGCTCCCGCAGGGCGCGGGCCGGGTCCACGCCGGCCCCCTCGCCCGCCACCACGACCTCGGCCCCGGCCGCGACGGCCTCGGCGACCTTGCCGGCCGGCGCGGTGGCCCCGGTGAGCACCAGGGTCGGCACGAGCGGGGAGGTGAACAGGGGCAGGGTGAAGTCCAGGTCCAGGCTCGCCGTGACCACCGCGATGGCGGGGGCGGGGCCCTGGCCGGCGGCTTCCCGGCGGGCGGCGAAGACCTCCCGGGCCCGGGCCGGGCGGTACCCCTCCTGGCGAACCGTTTCCGCTCCGACGACCACCACATCGGCCAGGCCCCGCAGGGTGCCGAAGATCCGCATGTCGGTCTCGCCGGAGATGGGCTGGGAGCGGCCCTCGTGCTGGGCGGCGCCGTCCAGGGTGGAGACCATGTTGGCCCGCAGCCAGTGGGCGCCGTCGTCGAGGGCGGGGTACGCGTACGCCTCCGCGAGCTCGTCGAGGGACCACTCGCGGTCGGCCGTGGCCTGGGACGGAGCTGATGTCTGATCGGTCACAGGGAACAGGCGTCGCATCGGTGCAGTGTGCCACGACCCGTAGAGTTGAGTGCTGTGTCAACATCACTCTCCACCTCCGGTGCCACGTCCGGTCGGCCTCAGATAGCCGACGCGGGGCCCCAGGCCCTGTGCGCCCGCGAGCCCCGGGTACCCGCCGAACGGCTGGTGGCCGAGATGGTGCCGCCGCCGCGTTTCGACTCGGTGCGCTTCGACACGTACAACCCGGACCCGACCCAGCCGAGCCAGTCCGAGGCGGTCACCGTCCTCAGCGGCTTCGCGGCCGGCCTGGGCGGGGCGCACGCGAGCGGCGCCGGCAAGCGGCGCTGGTTCAGCAAGAAGCCGGCGGCCGCGGCCGCCCCCCGCGGGGTCTACCTCGACGGCGGTTACGGCGTCGGCAAGACCCACCTGCTCGCCTCCCTGTGGCACGCCACCCCCGCCGAGCCGGCGCTCAAGGCCTTCGGCACCTTCGTGGAGCTGACCAATCTGGTCGGCGCGCTCGGCTTCCAGCAGACCGTGCAGACCCTGGGCGGGCACCGGCTGCTGTGCATCGACGAGTTCGAGCTGGACGACCCGGGCGACACGGTCCTGGTGTCCTCGCTGCTCAGCCGCCTGGTCGAGCAGGGCGTGGCGCTGGCCGCGACCTCCAACACGCTGCCCGGCAAGCTCGGCGAGGGCCGCTTCGCCGCCGCCGACTTCCTGCGGGAGATCCAGGGGCTGTCGGCGCACTTCCGGCCGCTGCGGATCGACGGGCAGGACTACCGCCACCGCGGGCTGCCCGAGGCCCCGGCCCCGTTCTCCGACGAGCAGGTCGCCAAGGCCGCGTACGCGACCGAAGGCGCGAGCCTGGACGACTTCCCCGGCCTGCTGGAGCACCTGGCCCGGGTGCACCCGAGCCGCTACGGAGCGCTGACCGACGGGATCACGGCGGTGTGCCTGACCGACGTGGGCCCGGTGCCGGACCAGTCGACGGCCCTGCGGCTGGTGGTGCTCGCCGACCGGCTGTACGACCGCGAGGTCCCCGTCCTGGCCTCCGGGGTCCCCTTCGACAAGCTGTTCAGTGAAGAAATGCTCAACGGCGGCTATCGGAAGAAGTACTTCCGCGCGATATCGCGGCTCACCGCGCTCGCCCGCGACGCGAAGCCCCTGGTGTCGCAGTAGGTTTGGGAACGCCGCGCCCTTCCGGGGGCCCGGCCGTTTCCACTTCTGCGAAGGGATCCCCCATGGCCGCCACACGCAACGCACACGCCGTCTGGGAAGGCGACCTGTTCGAGGGCAAGGGCGTCGTCACCCTCGACTCGTCCGGCCTCGGCAGCTACCCGGTCTCCTGGCCCGCGCGCACCGACGAGGAGGCGAACGGGCGGACCAGCCCGGAAGAGCTCATCGCCGCCGCGCACTCCAGCTGCTTCAACATGGCCTTCTCGAACGGACTGGCGAAGGCGGGCAACCCGCCCGTCAAGCTGACCACCTCGGCCGCCGTCACCTTCGTGCCCGGCAAGGGCATCACCGGCATCCACCTCACGGTCGAGGGCGACGTGCCGGGTCTGGACGACGACGCCTTCGTCGCCGCCGCCGAGGACGCGAAGAAGAACTGCCCCGTCAGCCAGGCCCTGACCGGCACGACGATCACCCTGAGCGCCAAGCTCGCCTGACGCCCCGCGGGGACCGGGGCGGCCGGGACCGGCCGCCCCGGTCCCGGCCGGCTCTCGCGCGGGCCCGGGCAGCGGGCCCGGGCGGCGCACCGGCCCCCTGCGGCGCGGCGGCCCGCGGCGGGCGTTCCGCCGTGGTACCAGTTGCCGATGTCCGTCACCCGACGCAGCCTGCTCGCCGCCGGCGCGATCGCCTTCAGCGGGGCGCTCGGCGCCCTGTTCACCGGCCGGGCCGGCGCCGTCCGGCCGACGCACGGATACGGGCCGCTCCTGCCCGACCCGCGCGGCCTGCTCGATCTGCCCGCGGGATTCTCCTACCGGGTGCTGTCCCGCGCGGGCGATCCCCTGCGCTCCGGTGAGGGCGCCGTCCCGGCCCACTGCGACGGCATGGCCGCCTTCGACGCGGGCGGCGGCCGCGTACGGCTGGTCCGCAACCACGAGAACCGCGCCACGGCCGCGCTGCGCGTGCCCGCCGTGGCGGGGCTGACGTACGACCCCGGGGCCCTGGGCGGCTGCACGGCCCTGGAACTCGGCCCGGACGGGCGGGTCACCGGCGAGCGCGTCGCCCTCGCCGGTACCGCCGTCAACTGCGCGGGCGGCCGGACCCCTTGGAACACCTGGCTGAGCTGCGAGGAGACCGAGGACCGGGCGGGCACCTCCGGTTACGCCCGGGACCACGGATACGTCTTCGAAGTGGACCCCGCCGACCCCCGGCGCTCGGGGGCCGTCCCGCTCACCGCGCTGGGCCGCTTCGCGCACGAGGCGGTCGCCGTGGACCCCTACCGCGGGGTCGTCTACGAGACCGAGGACGCCTTCGTGCGGCCCTTCGGGCTGTTCTACCGCTTCCTGCCCGCGCGGCCGCTCGGCGGCCCCGGCTCGCTGCGGGCCGGGGGCGTCCTGGAAGCCCTGCGCGTCCCGGGCCTGGCGGACCTGGCCGTGGTGGACCGGCCCGGGGCGGAGTTCCCCGTCGAGTGGGTCCGCGTACCCGACCCCTCGGCGGCCGCGACCGCGATCCGGTTCCAGGACTTCGGGCCCGGCGGGATCACCCACGCGCAGAAGCTGGAGGGCTGCTACTGGGGCGGCTCCGGCGTCCACTTCGTCTCCAGTTACGCCCGCCGCGGCGAGGGCGCCGGCGCCGACCACCACGGGCAGGTGTGGTTCTACGACCCGCGGCGCGCCCGGCTCCGGCTGGACGTGCTGTTCGGCCCGGCCTCCGACGTCCGGCTGCCCGGGGACTCCCCCGACAACATCTGCCTGGCCCCGGACGGCGGCCTGATGGTGTGCGAGGACGGCGGCGGGGCGCAGTACGTGTTCGGGGTGACGGTGGGCGGCGAGGTGTACCCGGTGGCCCGCAACGCCGAGGACATCGGGCCGCCGGGGGCCCCGGAGTGGGGGGAGTTCGCCGGGGTCACCTTCTCGCCCGACGGGGGGACCCTGTACGTCAACGCCTACGCGCCGGGCACCACCTTCGCGGTGACGGGGCCCTGGCAATGACGGCGCGGCCGCTGCGCGAGCTGCTGCGCGTCCCCGTCGGCGAGCGGCCCGACCTGGGCCGCATCGACCCGGCCGCGACCCCGGGGGGACCCGCGGACAAGACGGCCGGGCGCGCGGCCACCGCCGCGATGGCCCGGCCGCTCGCCTCGCTCCAGGAGCGGCTCTACGCGGCCAGCACCGCGGGCGACCGGCGCCGGCTGCTGCTCGTCCTCCAGGGCATGGACACCAGCGGGAAGGGCGGCACCGTCAAGCACGTGATCGGCCTGTTCAACCCTTCCGGCTGCCGCATCCAGTCCTTCAAGGCGCCCACCCCAGAGGAGCGGGAGCACCCGTTCCTCTGGCGCATCGAAAAGGCCCTCCCCCAGCCGGGCGAGATCGGGATCTTCGACCGTTCGCACTACGAGGACGTCCTCATCGCCCGCGTCCGCGAGCTGGCGCCGCGCAGCCGGATCGACGGCCGCTACGCGCAGATCAACCGCTTCGAGGAGTCGTTGGCCGAGGACGGCGTGAGCGTGGTGAAGGTCTTCCTCCACATCGGGTACGAGGAACAGCGCGCACGGCTCCTGGCGAGGCTCGACAACCCCGACAAGCACTGGAAGTTCAGCACGGCCGACATCGACGAGCGGGCCCTGTGGCCCGCGTACCAGGAGGCCTACGAGCTGGCCCTGGAGCGCTGCTCCAGTGACGCCGCACCGTGGTTCGTCGTCCCCGCGGACCGCAAGTGGTACCGCAACTGGGCGGTGAGCCGACTGCTGCTGGAGCACCTCGAGGAGATCGGTCCGAGGTATCCCCCGGGTGACTTCGACGTCGGGGAGTGCCGCGCACGACTACTTGCCACATAGTCATATATTTTGCCTGTGTGACCATTTCCGTGCGCAAAGCGGCGTCCGCTGCCGTGCTCAGTGCCGTCCTCGGTGCCGCCCTCGCGGGATGCGGGGGCGGCACCGGCAGGTCGGACGCCGGCCGCGAGGCCCGTCTGGGGACCCCCGCGGCGTCCGCCGCCGCGTCCGCTCCGGCCTCCGCCCCGCCCTCGGCGGGCGGGTCCGCCCCGCAGGCCGGCGCCCCCGCCAAACCCCCGACCCTGGCTCCCGGCCCGAACGGCCTGGCCCCGGTCTTCGAGCGGGCGAAGCAGCACACCGACAAGACCGTGGCGCTGACCTTCGACGCCGACATGACCGCCGACCAGGGGCCGCGCGCGGCGGGCGGGGAGCGCTTCGACAACCCCCAGCTGATCGCGACCCTGCGCGCCCTCCAGGTGCCGTCGACGATCTTCATGACGGGCCGCTGGGCCGAGGAGTACCCGGACCAGGCGAAGGCGATCGGCACCGACCCGGTCTTCGAGGTCGCGAACCACTCGTACAGCCACCACGCCTTCACGTCCCCCTGCTACGGACTGCCCGCGCTCGACGCAGCCGCCGCCCGCGCCGACGTGGACCGGGCCTTCGCCGCCTTCCGCACGGCCGGCGCGGTCAACACCGTCCCCTACTTCCGCTTCCCCGGCGGCTGCTACGACGACCGGGCGCTGCGGGCCCTGTCCACGGCCAAGGTCACGGCCGTCCAGTGGGACGTGGTCAGCGGGGACGCCTTCGCCCAGGATCCGGAGGCGGTGGCCGAGCAGGTGCTGGCGGGCGTCAGGCCCGGCTCGGTGGTGGTCATGCACTGCACGCGCAGCGCCGCCCCCGTCACCGAGGAGGCCGTCCGCAGAATCGTTCCGGAGCTGCGCAAGCGCGGCTACCGGTTCGTGAAGGTCTCCGAGCTGATCGGAACGTAGCGAGGGGGCTCAGCCGGAACAGGCCGAGCGCTCGGCGTCCTGCCACTCGCACACCGGGCAGAGCACCACGCCGGGGGTGGCGACGCCGTACTCGGTGGGCTTGCCGCACTCCAGGCAGTCGGCGTACGGCGGGCCGGGCACCTGCCCGGCCGGGGCGGCGGGAGCGGGGCAGTACGACGGGTTCTCCTGCGGCTGATCCATGGGGACGATCCTATCCCCGGTACTGGTAGGAAACTTTCCTTCCTGTTAGTCTCCCGGGCGGCGGCTTGGCGCGGTGCCCGGCCCCATGGGCATGACGCGCTCAGCGAGAGCTCTGACCCGGCCGCCGTGCAACGCCCCCTGCCCGTTCGCGGGCCGAAGTGCGCTGCTCCGCGCCAGAGTCCAGCTCTCGCCGCCCCCAAGGCCAGGGAGTCCAGGCATGTACCTGAACGCTTCCGCTCCGCCCCCCTCTTTCCGCAGCAGGCTCCACACCCTCCTCCTCACCGGCACCGCCGTACTCGTCCTCGTCGGCGGGCTCCTTCTCGCCTGGCCCGAACGGGCCGGTGCCGCCGCCGACCCCCTCATATCGCGCGGGAAGCCGGCCACGGCGTCCTCCGTCGAAACCTCGTCCCTGGGCGCGAAGAACGCCTTCGACGGCGACCCGGCCACCCGCTGGGCCAGCGCCGAGGGCAAGGACCCGCAGTGGATCCGGGTCGACCTCGGGTCCACCGCCGCCGTCTCGCGGGTGAGGCTCACCTGGGAGGCCGCCTACGCCAAGGCCTACCGGGTCGAGATCTCCGCCGACGGCGCCTCCTGGACCCCGCTCGCCACGGAGGCCGCGGGCAACGGCGGCGTGGACGACTGGACCGGCCTCTCCGGCAAGGGCCGGTACCTGCGCGTCTACGGAACCGCCCGCGGCACGACCTACGGCTACTCGCTGTTCGAGACCGAGGTGTACGGCACCCTCGACGGCGGACCGCCGCCCGGCGGCGCCTTCACGGTGGTCGCGGCCGGCGACATCGCCGCGCAGTGCACGGCCTCCGACAGCGGCTGCGCGCACCCCAGGACCGCCGCGCTCGCCCAGCGGATCGACCCGAAGTTCTATCTGACGATGGGCGACAACCAGTACGACGACGCCCGGCTCTCCGACTTCCGGAACTACTACGACAAGAGCTGGGGCGCCTTCAAGGCCAAGACCCGGCCGGTGCCGGGCAACCACGAGACGTACGACCCGGCCGGCTCCCTCGCCGGGTACAAGGCCTACTTCGGAAGCATCGCCTTCCCGCAGGGCAAGAGCTGGTACAGCTACGACGAGGGCAACTGGCACTTCGTCGCCCTCGATTCCAACGCCTTCGACCAGGCCGCCCAGACCGACTGGCTCAAGGCCGATCTCGCCGCCACCGCCAAGCCGTGCGTCGCCGCCTACTGGCACCACCCCCTGTTCTCCTCGGGCGGGCACGGCAACGACCCGGTCTCCAAGCCGGTGTGGAAGATCCTGTACGCCGCCAAGGCCGACCTCGTCCTGAACGGCCACGACCACCACTACGAGCGGTTCGCCCCGCAGGACCCCGACGGCAGGGCCACCGCCGACGGGATCGTGGAGGTCGTCGGCGGGATGGGCGGCGCCGAGCCCTACCCTATCGAGGAGGTCCAGCCGAACAGCCAGAAGCGGATCAGCGGCCCGTACGGCGTGGTGAAGCTGGAGTTCACCGACTCCGGCTACGGGTGGACGTACGTCGCCACCGACGGCCAGGTCAAGGACACCAGCCCGAAGTACAGCTGTCACTGATGTACCTGGCCGCCCACGGCCGCCCGGACGCGCCGCCCCGCACCCCGGGGGCCCGGCGGCGCGTCCCCGCCGCCGTCCTCGCGCTCGGCACGGTCAGCCTGGTCACCGACGTCTCCTCGGAGATGGTCACCGCGGTGCTGCCGCTCTACCTCGTCCTCGGGCTCGGCCTCTCACCCCTCCAGTTCGGCTTCCTCGACGGCATGTTCCAGGGCGCGACCGCGCTCGTACGGCTGCTCGGCGGACGCCTCGCCGACCGCGGCGGCCGCCACAAGCGCGTCGCCGGGACCGGCTACCTGCTCTCCGCACTGTCCCGGCTCGGGCTGCTCCTCGCCGGGGGCGCGACCGCCGGGATCGCCGCCGCGCTCGCCGCCGACCGGCTCGGCAAGGGCATCCGCACCGCCCCGCGCGACGCGCTGATCTCCCTCAGCGGGCCGCCGGAGGCACTCGGCCGGTCGTTCGGCGTCCACCGCGCCATGGACACCACCGGCGCCGTCCTCGGCCCGCTCGCCGCTTTCGCCGTGCTGGCGGCCACCGCCGACGCCTACGACGCGGTGTTCGCGGTCAGCTTCTGCGTGGGCCTGCTCGGTGTGCTCCTGCTCGTCGTGTACGTCCCGGCGGCCCCCGCGGGAGCGGCCCGGCCCACGACTCCGGCCCCGGCCCGGCCCGCCCCTGTCCCCAAGACCGCGGCCCTCCGCGACCCCGCCTTCCGCCGCGTCCTGTACGCCGCGGCCCTCCTCGGCGCCACCACCATCGGCGACGCCTTCCTGTACCTGCTGCTCCTGCGCGGACTCGACCTGCCGCCCGCCCTGTTCACGCTGCTGCCGCTCGGGGCCTGCGCCGTCTACCTCCTGCTCGCCGTCCCGGCGGGCCGGATCGCCGACCGGGCCGGGCGGCGGCCCGCCTTCCTGCTCGGGCACGGCGCCCTGCTCTGCGCGTACGCCGTGCTGCTGGCGCCCGTCTCCTGGCCGAGCGTCGTCGCCGTACTGGCCCTGCTGGGAGTCTTCTACGCCGGAACCGACGGCGTCCTGATGGCCCTCGCCGCGCCCCTGCTGCCCGCGCACGGCCGGGCGGGCGGCCTCGCCCTGCTGCAGAGCGGCCAGGCACTGGCCCGGCTCCTCGGCGCCGCCGGCTTCGGGGCGGCGTGGACCCTGTGGGGGCAGCGGCCGGCCCTGTGGGCGGCGGCCCTCGCACTGGCCGCGGCACTCGCGGCCGCCCGGCGCTTCCTGCCCGGCCCCGACCCCTCCCGGGAGCTCTCGTGAACCTCCGCCACGGGCGGCTGCGCCCCCTCCTCGTCCTCGCCGCCGTCCTCCTCCTCGCGGGCGGCTCGCTGGGCTACGTCCTGCACGCGAGGCACCGCGAACGCCCCGCCCCGCACAGCGCGGCCGACGCCTCCTTCAGCCTCGCGCAGCCCGGCCTCTACTTCCGCGACACGGCCACCGGGCGGGTCGCGCACCTGCCCGGGCCCGAGGCGCCCCGCGTGCCCGGCGGCCCCTCCTGCGACCGCTTCCACGCCGCCGGGGAACACGCCCTGTGCCTGCGCCTGCTGCCCGGCGCCCCGCCCCGCACCGAGGCCCTCGTGCTCGACCGGCAGCTGCGCGAGGTCCGCCGGGTGACCGTGCCCGGCATCCCCAACCGGGCCCGCGTCTCCGCCTCGGGGCAGCTGCTGTCCTGGACGGCCTTCACGACCGGAGACGCGTACAACACCTCCGCGTTCTCGACCCGGACCTCGATCCTGGACCTGCGCACCGGCTACCTGGTCAAGTCGATGGAGCAGATCCCGCTGACCGTGGACGGGGCCCGGTACCACGCTTCCGACGTCAACTACTGGGGCGTGAGCTTCGCCCGCGACGACAACCGCTTCTACGCCACCGTCTCCACCGGGGGCCGCACCCACCTCGTCGAGGGCGACCTGCGGAACTGGTCGGCGAAGGCGCTGCGCGAGAACGCCGAATGCCCCTCGCTCTCACCGGACGGCACCCGCGTCGCCTTCAAGAAGAAGGTCTCCGACGATCCCCGGGCACCCTGGCGGCTGTACGTGCTGGACCTGGCGACGATGCGCGAACACCCGCTGGCCGAGCCGCACAGCGTCGACGACCAGCCCGCCTGGCTGGACGACGCGACCGTCGGCTACGGCCTCGACGGCGACGTCCGCTCCGTCCCGGCGGACGGCACGGGACCGCCCCGCCTCCTGGCGCCGGGCGCCTCCTCGCCCGCGTTCCTCCACTGAACGGCCGCGGTGCGCACCGGTGAATCGGCCGCGGTGCGCACCGGCCCCTACGGGCCGCCCCGCCGCGCGGCAGCCAGGCAGGCCGCCGCCCCCGCCGCGCCAGCCAACAGCAGCGCGCCCGCCAGGGCGGTCAGCGGCAGCGGTACGGCGCCCGCGCGGGCCCCCGCGACCAGGGCGGACACCGCGCCGCGGGCCGGGGAGCCCGCGAGGACCAGGGCCAGCAGGGAACCGATGCTGCCCGCCGCCACGGCGTACCCCCGGCGCCGTACCAGGGGCCGGCTGCACAGCGCGCCCACGGCCGCGCCGGTCAGCGCGCACACCGCCACCGCCAGCGCCCCGGCCAGGGCCGCCCGGCCCGGGGCGGCTCCGGCCCGGTCGCCGAGGAACAGCGCCGCCGCGGCGGCCGCCGTCCCGGGAAGCAGCGCCCCGGCCAGCGCGGTGAGCAGGGCCGCCGCGTGCACCCGTAGTGGACCGCGGGCGGCTGCCGTGCAGGCGCGGGCCGCGTCGGGCTCGTGGGCCACGCAGATCCGCACCAGCCAGGCGGCGAGCGGGACCAGGCCGGCCGCCGCGTAGCCGAGGGAGTCCGCCACCGGGTCCCCGGGCCTGATGCCGATGGCCACGAAGGCGGCGTAGGCGGCCAGGGGCGCGAGCCAGCGCTGGGAGCGCAGCAGCAGCGCGCACTGGTAACGGAGCAGTGCGGTCACGGCAGTTCCTCCACGGCGCGGATGTGCCAGGGCGGCCGGGCGGTGAGCAGGTCCCGCAGGACGGTGTCGGAGCGGGCTGCGTCCACGGTCAGCAGGACGCCGCCGTCAGGGGCGGGCTGCGCGGCCAGTCCGGGGGGCGGCGTGCTGCCGGGCGGGCCGGACGCGTGGATCCGTACGCGGGGCCCGTGCGTCGCGGCCGTCGGCAGGACGGCGGCCCCCTCGATCCGGTAGCGGGCGTCGGTGGCGGCGGCGAGCCGCCGCGGATCGTGGTCGACGAACACCACGACGGCGCCGGCGGCGGTGCGTTCGGTCACGGCGAGGTCCAGCTCCGCCCGGGCGGCGCAGTCCAGTCCGGTCCAGGCTTCGTCGAGGACGAGCAGCTGCGGTTCGCCGAGCAGCGCCTGGGCGACGGCCACCTTCTGGCTGCTGCCCTTGGACAGTTCGGCCAGCGGGGTGCGCGCGTACGCGGCCGCGCCGAGCCGCTCCAGCCACGCCCCCGCCCGGCGGACCGCCTCGGCGCGCCGCAGTCCGTGGATCCGGCCCAGGTGGGTCAGGTAGGCCGTGGCGTCCAGGGGCAGCGCCGCCGGGAAGCGTTCGGGCACGTAGGCGGTGCGGCGCGGACGGCCCCGGACGCGGCCCTCGGTCGGGGTGTCGATGCCGGCGACGAGCCTGAGCAGCGTGGACTTCCCGCCGCCGTTGCCGCCCTCGATCCGCACGAGGGCGCCGGGCGGCAGGTCCAGGGTGACCCCGCGCAGGACCCAGGGCCGGCGCGGGCCGTGGCGCCGGCCCACGCCGGTCAGGTTCAGTGGGCCGCCTCCGTCCCGGTGAGCTCGCTCGGGGGCACGATGGCAAGGTCGCTCTTCATGGCTGTGATCCTCGCCCGGCCCGGACCCCCGCGGCATCATCCTGAGGGGGGAGGCTGGCATCCTTGGCGGGATGAGCAGCCAGCACACGCACGACGCCACAGACGTACCCGCGGTCGGCGCGGACAGCCCCTTCCGGCGGGAGCACGCGCTGCGCGACGAGGCCCCGCAGTTCGTCCTGCCGCTGGTGGTGCGGATCGAGAAGGCCGAGCCGCCGGCGCGGACGGACGCCCTGGAGACGGCGGCCCGCGCCGTGCTGGTCCTGCTGACCGACGAGCGGTCGCGGGGCGAGGGCGAGTGGGCGGGGGCGGTGCGCGACTGGCAGGACGCGCGGATCCGCAAGGTGGTCCGGCGGGCGCGCGGGGCGGAGTGGCGCAAGGCCGGCGCCCTGCCGGGTGTCACGGTGCACGGTGACACCTCGGAGGTACGGGTGTTCCCGCCGGTGCCCCTGGACGGCTGGCCCAAGGAGCTGGCCAAGCTCCAGGTGTCGGGCACCGACCTGGACGACCCCGAGCCGGTCGCCGCCGTCACCGAGCCGGACCTGCCCGTGCTGTGGCTCAACCCCGCCCTCGACATGTCGGCCGGCAAGGCGATGGCCCAGGCCGGGCACGCGGCGCAGCTGGCCTGGTGGGAGCTGACGGAAGCGGAGCGCGGCGGGTGGCAGGCCTGCGGTTTCCGGCTGGCCGTGCGGACGGCTCCGCGCGAGCGGTGGGCGGAACTGAGCGGCAGCGGACTGCCGGTGGTCCGCGACGCAGGCTTCACGGAGATCGCACCCGGCAGCGCGACGGTGGTGGCCGACCACCCGGCGCTGCGCGCGCGGCTCTGACGGACCTCCGGGTCCGCGGGAACCTCAAATGTTGCTCTGAACGTCCCTCCTCCGCGGTTGGCCGGACTCCGCCGGGGCCATCACATCGGCACACGGTGCATGGAACCGTGCTGAAAGGGGGGCGAGGGACATGAAGCCCATGGCACACCTGGGGGTGGGCGTCGGCTGGCGGCCCGAGATCGCGGACGCGGTCGAGCGGCTGCCCGGCCTGGACTGGGTCGAGGTGGTGGCCGAGAACGTCTGCCCGGGCCATCTGCCCGACTCGCTGCTGAGGCTGCGCGAGCGCGGCGTCCGCGTGGTGCCGCACGGGGTCTCACTGGGCCTCGGCGGCGCGGACCGGCCGGACCCGCAGAAGCTGGCGGCGCTCGGGGAGCGGGCGGTGGCGCTGGGGGCGCCGCTGGTCAGCGAGCACATCGCCTTCGTCCGCAGCTCTTCGCCCGCGCTCGAGGCCGGCCACCTGTTGCCGGTGCCGCGCACGCGCGACGCGCTGGACGTGCTGTGCGAGAACGTGCGCATCGCGCAGGACGCGCTGCCCGTGCCGCTGGCGCTGGAGAACATCGCCGCGCTGTTCTCCTGGCCGGACGAGGAGCTGACGGAGGGGCAGTTCCTGACGGAGCTGGTCGAGCGGACCGGCGTGCGGCTGCTCATCGACGTGGCCAACCTGCACACCAACCGGGTCAACCGGGGCGAGGACCCGGCCGCCGTACTGGACGCGGTCCCGCTGGAGGCACTGGCGTACGTCCACGTGGCCGGCGGCGTCGAACGGGGCGGTGTCTGGCACGACACCCACGCGCACCCGGTGCCGCCGGCCGTCCTCGACCTGCTGGCCGCGCTCCGCTCCCGGGTGGACCCGCCGGGCGTCCTGCTGGAGCGGGACGACGACTTCCCGCCGGAGCCGGAACTGGCGGCCGAGCTGGCCGCGATCCGCGCGGTCGTGGCGGCCGGGCCGGAGCTCCCCGCGGAGCCGCGGCCCGCGGCCGCGGCGGACGCCCCGCACGCGCAGCCGGACGAGGCCGCGCGGACCCGGCTGGGGCTCGGGCAGGCGGCGCTGCTGTCGGCGCTGGTGGCCGGGACTCCGGTCCCCGAGGGCTTCGACCGGCAGCGGATCCGGGTGCAGTCCCGGGCCCTGGCCGCCAAGCGGGCCGATGTGGTGGCCCGGCTGGCTCCCGAGCTGCCCGAGGTCCTGGGCGGCGGGGAGCCGTACCGTACGGCCTTCCTCGCCTACGCCAAGGGCCGCCCGATGACCGCCGGATACCGCCGGGACGCGCTGGACTTCGCCGAGCACCTGCTGATCCAGGACCTGCCGGCCGACCCGGCCGCCCGGCGCCGGCTCACCGTGTGGTGGCGGGACCGGGCCGGGGCGCGGCCGCCCCGCCGGGTCGTGCGCTGGGCCCGCGCCCTCGTGGGGAGGGCGGCGTGAACCTGCTCGCCCTGGCGATCTGGATCGCCGTCGCCGCGTCCAGCGGGCTGCTGGCCCTCGGCCTGTACCGGTCCCGGCCCCGGTCGACCGGTCCAGCGCCGGTCCTCCACGACCTGTCCGAGGCCGCGTTCATGGCGGGCGGGCCGGGCGCCGTCGTGGACACCGCCCTCGTCTCGATGCTGGGGGACGGCCGCCTGATGGCCGGGGGCCCGGGCATCGTCCACGTACGCCCCGGGGCGCGGGCGGCCGACCCGGCGGAGCGCGCCGTCCTGCAGGCCCACCGCGGCGCGCCCTCGGGATGGCTCTACCAGGTGCGGTACGCCGCCATGCTCGACCCGGCCGTCCAGGAGACCGGGGACGCGCTGGCGGCCCGCGGGCTGCTCTCGCCGCCCGGCTGGGGGCGGACCTGGCGGCGCTGGGGCCTGACCCAGGCCGTGGTGTGCGGATTCCTGGTGCCGATGTCGCTGCCGCTGACCTTCGTCGCGTTCGCCCTGGAGCCGGACGGGCAGGTGCCGTTCATCGCCAAGGTGCTTCCCGTCCTGCTCGGCGGAATCATCGTGGGCGCGCTGTGCGCCGCGGCGGCCAAGCGGCGGATCACCCCGGCGGGGCGGCGGGCGCTGCGCGAGATCCGCTCCCACTACGTCAACGACCGGACCCCGCACGTGCAGACCGCGCTGTTCGGGCTGCGCGGCCTGCGCGACCCCTTCCTGCGGGCCCAGCTGGTGCCCGCCGCACGCGGCACGCGCCTGGCCGCGGCCCAGTCGGGGTCACGGCCCGCGCACCGCTCCGCCTCCTCGTCCGGGTCCTCCACCGAGATGCTGCCGATGCTGTGGTGCGCCGGGAGCGACGGGGGCGGCTCCGGGTCCTCCTGCGGAGGGGGCTCCGGCTGCGGAAGCGGCAGTTCGAGCTGCTCGGGCGGGGGTTCCAGCTGCTCCGGAGGCAGTTCCGGCGGTTCGGGCTGCAGCAGTTCGTCCGGTTCCAGCTGTTCCAGCAGCTCGTCCGGTTCCAGCTGTTCCAGCAGCTCCAGCTCCTGAGTTCCTACAGACGCCCCCTCGACCGGGCATATCAAACGCCTATAGAACTCACCCATGTTCTGGGTCCTGTTCCTCCTCGTGGCCTGGGCCGGGGTGCTGACGTCCTGCACCCTGCTGCTCAGGGCCGCCTCCCGTGCGGCGGAGCCGCCCGCCGGCGCCGCCGCGCCGTACCACCACCACGAGCTGAACCTGTACGAGGCCGCGTACCTCGCCGGCGGCCCGGGCCGGGTGGCCGACCTGACGCTGCTGTCCATGCACCGTCAGCGCCGGCTGCTGCTGGCCCACACCGGCTGGGCGACCGTCCTCGACCCGGTCGGCCGCGACGCGCACGAGCGGTCCGTCCTCGGGGCGTTCGGTCCCGACGGCCAGTCCCCGGTGCCGGACCTGCGGTCCGCGGTGGCGGCGGGCGACGCGGTACGGGCCCTCGCCGAGCGGCTGGGCGAAGCGGGCCTGGCCCCGCCCGCCGATGCCGCGCTCGGCGTCGGCGAGGGGGTCCGGGCGGTCCGCGCCGCCACCCTGCTGGTCCTCGCGATGGCCGGGGCCGCCCTCGCGGCCCCCACGGGCGGGAGCACGACGACCATCGTCCTGGGCTGGTTCGCCCTGCCGCTGCTGCTGGGCGCCGGCTGCCTGGCCATCGCCCGCTTCGAGACGCACCCGTACTCCCGCTGGGCCTCCCCCGCGGGGCAGCGGCTGCTCCACGCGCTGGAACGCGAGCGGGCCGCGGGCGAACCGCTGACCGCTGCGGCCGTGCGCGGGACGCGCGCGGTCGCCGAGCCCGAGCTGCGGGCGGCGCTGCGGTGCGGCAACCGGGGACGGATCCCGGGGCAACGGGGCCATTGAGGACGACACCACCCGCCGATCCTTTACTTCCGCCCGGCGCCCTGGTCATCTCATCGGACCAACGCCGCCGGGGAGAAGGGGCCGCCATGCGGACGACGCCCGCACGTCACGCAGCCGCAGCGGCAGCCCTCGCCCTGATGGCCACCGCCGTCACCGCCGCCACCGCCTTCGCGGCCACCGCAGGCACCGCAGGCACCGCAGGCACCGCAGGGACCGCAGGGACCGCAGGCACCGCAGGCACCGCAGGCACCGCAGGCACCAACGTCACCATCGTTACCGCCATCACCACCGCTGCCACCGCTTCCTCCCCCGCGCCGGCGGCAGCGGCCCCCGACGCCGAGTCGGCCGGCGCCGCACTCGCCGCCCGCCGTGCCGCCGCCTCCGGCCTGGACTTCCGTACGTGCCCCGCCGTCGAGGCACTGCCCGACCCGGTGCGCTGCGCGGTCCTGCGCGTCCCGCTCGACTACGCCCGTCCCGACGGCCCGCAGATCTCCCTCACCGTCAGCCGGGTGCCGGCGAGCCGCGCCGGCGGCGCCGCCCGGCAGGGCGCGCTCGTCCACAACCCCGGCGGCCCCGGCGCCTCCGGCATGTACTTCCCGCTGCTCGCCCCGCTCCCCGCGTGGCGGCGCATCGCAGCCGCCTACGACCTCGTCGGTTACGCCCCGCGCGGCGTCGGCCGCTCCGCCCCGCTGTCCTGCCAGGACCCGGCCGCCCGCTCCACGGGCCCCACCCAGGTCCCGGTCCGCCCCTCCCCCGCGGACAAGGAGCGGCGCCGCGCCGCCGCCCGGGCGTACGCCCGCGGCTGCGCCGAGCGGGCCGGCGCCGCCCTGCGGCACTACACGACGCTGAACAACGTGCGCGACCTGCACGTGCTGCGCGCCGCGCTCGGCGAGGAGGGGCTGACCTTCGCGGGCGCCTCGTACGGCACCTACCTGGGCGCGGTCTACGCCACCCTGTATCCGGGCCACGTCCGCCGCATGGTGCTGGACTCGGCGGTCAACCCCGACCCGGCCCGCGTCTGGTACCGCAACAACCTCGACCAGGCCCCGGCGTTCGAGCGCCGCTGGTACGACTTCCGGTCCTGGGTCGCCCGCCACCACGCCGCGTACGGCCTCGGCAGCACCCCGGCTGCCGTGCAGGCGAGCTACGACCGGGTCCGGGAGGCGTTGGCCCGTACTCCGGCGGGCGGCAACATCGGCACCGGTGAGCTGCACGCGGCGTACCTCGAGACGGCCTACCGCGACGAGGTCTGGCCGGAGCGGGCGGCGGCCCTGGCGGCCTTCCTGCGCGGCGATCCCGAGCCGCTGACCGGCCAGGCGGCCCCGGACCCGGCGGCGGCCACCGAGGCGGAGAACGCGACGGCCGTCTACACGGCGGTGCTGTGCAACGACGCGTCCTGGCCCGAGGACTGGGAGACCTGGGACCGCGACCACACCGCGCTGGCTCGCACGGCCCCCTTCGAGACCTGGTCCAACGGCTTCCTGAACCTGCCCTGCGCCTCCTGGCCGGTGGCGGCCCGGCAGCGGCCGGTGGCGGTCGGTGGCGCCCCCTCGTCCCGGCTGCCCCGCACCCTGGTCGTCGCGGCGGAACGGGACGGGGCGACCCCGTACGCGGGCGCGCTGGAGCTCCAGCGGCGGCTCGGCGCCGAGGCCGCGCTGGTCACGGAGATGGGGGCCGGCAGCCACGGAGTCTTCGGCGGACGCAATGACTGCGTGGACCGTCACGTGGAGCGGTATCTGCTGACAGGTGACACCTCGGGGTGGCGTGTCACGTGTGCGCCGCATCCGGAGCCCGCACCGGTGTCGCTGGACGACCGGGCAGCACGTGCCCTCGGGGCAGTGCTGCCGCCAGTCGTCTGAACTTCCGGGCGGGGTCTCCGGCTGCGTCGTTTCGGGGGCAGGGCCTCCCGATCCGCCGGAGGCCGCTCTTGTGTCACGAGCGGTGCTCCGGCCCTTCCCCCCAGGGGAGGTATCAGGCGAGCCCGGCCACCAGATCGGCGACGGACTTGCGGCGTCCGGTGTAGAAGGGCACCTCTTCACGGACGTGCATACGGGCCTCGGAGGCACGCAGGTGACGCATGAGGTCGACGATGCGGTAGAGCTCGTCGGCCTCGAAGGCCAGCAGCCACTCGTAGTCGCCCAGGGAGAACGAGGCGACGGTGTTGGCGCGCACGTCGGGGAAACCGCGGGCCATCTTGCCGTGGTCGGCGAGCATGCGGCGACGGTCCTCGTCCGGCAGCAGGTACCAGTCGTAACTGCGCACGAAGGGGTACACGCTGACGTAGTCGCGGGCGACCTCGTCGGCCAGGAAGGCCGGGATGTGCGACTTGTTGAACTCGGCCGGGCGGTGCAGGGCCATGTTCGACCAGACCGGCTCCAGGGCGCGGCCCAGCTTCGTGCGGCGGAACAGGTTGTACGCGGTCTGCAGCTCGTCCGCGGTCTCCGCGTGCCACCAGATCATGATGTCCGCGTCGGCGCGCAGGCCGGAGACGTCATAGGTGCCGCGGACGGTGATGTCCTTGGCGGCCAGCTGGTCGAACAGCTCCTGGACCTCGTCGGCGTAGCCGGCGCGGTCCTCCGGGAGGACGTCCTTCAGCTTGAAGACGGACCACAGGGTGTAGCGGATGACCTCGTTGAGGTCCTTCGCCTTCTTCCCCGCGTTGGGAATCTTCTCTGGTGCAGTCATGTGCCTATTGTCCCGTGTGCTGATCAGTGGTCTGCGCCAGGGGTGCCGAACCGGCGGCGAAGGCGGCGAGCACCGCGTCCACGGCCCGGTCGGCGCCGGCGATGCACGCCGGGATGCCCACACCGTCGTACAGCGCGCCGCACACCGCCAGGCCCGGCAGGGCGGCGACGGCCGTGCGGATCCGGGCCACCCGGCCGAGGTGGCCGACCGGGTACTGGGGCAGCCCGCCGTCCCAGCGGGTGACGGTGGAGGCCACCGGCCGGGCCGCGAGGCCCACGGCCGCGCCGAGGTCGGCGAGCGAGACGTCGACGAGTTCGGCGTCGTCGCGCACGAGGTCCTTCTCGTCGCCGTGGCGGCCGACGGAGGTGCGCAGCAGGAACAGCTCCGGATCGGTCCCGGCCCAGGCCCACTTGTTGCTGGAGAAGGTGGAGGCCTTGATGGTCCGTCCGTCGACGGGCGGTACGAGGAACCCGCTCGCGCCGCCCCCGGTGATGGCGGCCGGCAGGTCGGAGCGGCGGAAGGCCATGGTGATCAGCGCCATGGAGGCGTACTCGACCCCGCGCAGCTCCGCCGCGGCGGCCGGGGCGAGCCCGTCGAGCAGCCGGGCGGCGGGACCGGCGGGGGTCGCCAGGATCACGCCGTCGGCCTCGATGACCTCCGCGTCGGCCACGACCCGCCAGCCCTCGGGGGTGCGCAGGACCTCGCGGACCGGGCTCGTGGTGGCGATCCGCGCCCCGGCCGCGCGGCAGGCCTCGGCCACCGCGACCGGGAGCCGGCCGATCCCGCCCTCGATGCCGGCGAAGACCGGCCCGGCCGTCGGGGACTGGGCCTGCGCCAGGCGCTGCAGTTCCCGCACCCCCTCGCCCAGCAGGGCGTGCGTACGGGCGGCCTCGAAGAGCTGGGGCACGGCGGCCCGCATGGAGATGCGGTAGGCGTTGCCCGCGTACACCCCGCCGAGCAGCGGTTCCACGAGCCGGTCGACGACCTCGGGGCCCATCCTGGCGGCCACGTACGCGCCGACGGCGACGTCCTCGCCGACCTCGGCGGGCGCCAGCGCGTGCTCGGCCTCGATCCGGGCCAGGCCCTCGGGGGAGAGCACGCCGGACGCGGCGAGCGGCCCGAGGTCCCCGGGGACGCCCATGACGTGCCCCCGCGGCATCGGCCGCAGCGCGCCGCGGGTCCACAGGTGGGCGGTGGCGGTGGCGGGCGGCTGGAGGGCCCCGCCGAGGCCCACGGCCTTGGCGAGGTCCACGGCTTCGGGGCGGCGGGCCAGCACGGATTCGGCGCCGAGGTCCACGGGGGCGCCGGCGAGCTCCCCGGACCGCAGTTTGCCGCCGAGCCGCGGGCCGGCCTCCAGCAGCGTGACGCGGACGCCCTCGGCGAGCAGCCTGTGGGCCGCCGCCAGGCCCGCGATGCCGCCGCCGATGACGACGACGTGCCGGGTCCGGCCGGGGCGATCCGTACGCATGTCCGCTTCGTGCATGGACACATCGTCTCAGACCGATCACCGGCCGCGCGCCGAGGCCGGACCGTGACCGCATCGGGACCGGCCCGGAACCGCCGAGGTGAAACCCGCGACGGGACCCTGTACGTCGAAACGGCAACACCAGCCGAAACTCGGGGGTTTGACACGATGCATCGCTCTGCGGCGGGCCTGGCGGCCGCCCTCTTCCTGGCCGGGGCGCTCACGCTCACCGGCTGCGGCGCCTCCGGCGAGAGCCGGGGCAGCGCGAACGACACGGCGGCGGTCGCACCCGCCCAGGACCACAAGGCCCCGGAGGGTGCGAAGGGGGCCGCCGCGGCCCCCGCCCCGGCGGCGTCCGGCGCCGTCTCCGCCGACCGGAGCGGGCAGCAGCCGGTCGCCGTCCGCCCGAACGTGATCCGCACGGCGACGCTCGGCATCGAGACGCAGGACGTGCAGAAGACCCTCGCCGCGGCCCGCACCGCGGCCGACGGGGCCGGCGGCTACGTCGGCAACGAGTCGACCAAACGCGGTGGGGACGGCCGGATGACCTCCACGCTCACCCTGCGGGTGCCGGGCGAGCGCTACGACGCGGTGCTCGGCGCCATGGAGGGCAGCGGCAAGCTCCTGCACCGCAAGGTCGAGGCGCAGGACGTCACCGAGAAGGTCGCCGACATCGGCAGCCGGGTGGCGTCCCAGCAGGCCAGCGTCGCCCGGGTGCGGGAGATGATGGGCAAGGCGTCGGCGCTGAGCGAGGTGGTGATGCTCGAGAGCGAGCTGAGCCGGCGCCAGTCCGACCTGGAGTCGCTGCTGGCGCAGCAGACGGCCCTGAAGGACCAGACCTCGCTGGGCACGATCACGCTGGAGGTCTCGGAGCCGCCCGCGGAGCCGGCGGCGCAGAAGGAGAAGGAGAAGGACCCGACGTTCCTGGGCGCCCTGGGCGGCGGCTGGGAGGTCTTCACGAGGATCGTGCGCTACCTGACGGTGGCGGTCGGCGCGCTGCTGCCGTTCGCGCTGGCGGCCGCGCTGGTGGGGCTCGGCTTCCGGCTGTACCGCCGGCTGCGTCCGGCGAAGCCGAAGACGGGCCCGACCCCGGCGGTCGCGGTCCCGGCGGCCCGTCCGGCGACTGCCCCGCCGCCGTCGCAGGACCCCGCCGAGGCCGACGCGCGCGACTGAACGCGCGTTCGCCCGTAGCGTGTTCACCATCCGGTGGGCGGCGGCGAAGGGGCGTGCGGACGATGGCGGCGGCAAGGGAACGACTGGTGGTGGTCGGCGGTGACGCGGCGGGCATGTCCGCCGCGTCACAGGCCCGGCGGCTCAAGGGCCCGGCGGAGCTGGAGATCGTCGCCTTCGAGCGCGGGCACTTCACCTCGTACTCCGCCTGCGGGATCCCGTACTGGGTGGGCGGCCTGGTGCCCGAGCGGGACGACCTGATCGCCCGCACCCCGCAGGAGCACCGGGCCCGGGACATCGACCTGCGCACCCGTACGGAGGTGGTGGAGCTCGACCTGCCCCGCTCCCGGGTCCGCGCCCGCGATCTGGACTCCGGAGCCGAATCCTGGACGGCCTACGACAAGCTCGTCCTGGCGACGGGCGCCCGACCGGTCCGCCCCGGGCTCCCCGGCATCGGCGCGCACGGGGTCCACGGCATCCAGACCCTGGACGACGGCCAGCGCCTGATGGACACCCTCGCGCGTGCGCAAGGGCGTCGGGCGGTCGTGGTCGGAGCGGGCTACATCGGTGTGGAGATGGCCGAGGCCCTGGTCGGGCGGGGGTACGAGGTGACCGTCCTGCACCGGGGCGAGCAGCCGATGGCCACCTTGGACCCGGACATGGGCGGCCTGGTGCACAGCGCGATGAACCGCATGGGGATCCGTACGGTCTCCCGCGCCGAGGTGACGAAGATCCTCACCGACGAGGAGGGCCGGGCCCGCGCGGTGGCCACGGCGGCGGGCGAGGAGTACCCGGCGGACGTGGTCGTGCTCGGCATCGGCGTGGAGCCCCGGACGGCCCTGGCCCGGGCCGCGGGCCTGCCGCTCGGCCCCTCGGGCGGCCTCCTCACGGACCTCTCGATGCGGGTCCGGGGCCACGAGAACATCTGGTCGGGCGGCGACTGCGTGGAGGTCCTGGACCTCGTCGCGGGCCGCACCCGGCACATCCCCCTCGGCACGCACGCCAACAAGCACGGCCAGGTCATCGGCTCGGGCGTGGGCGGCGGCTACGCGACCTTCCCCGGGGTCGTCGGCACGGCCGTCAGCAAGGTCTGCGAACTGGAGATCGCCCGTACGGGCCTGCGCGAGAAGGACGCGCTGGAGGCGGGGCTGCGGTTCGTCACGGCGACCATCACCTCCACCACGACGGCCGGTTACTACCCGGACGCGGCGGAGATGACGGTCAAGATGCTGGCGGAGCGCCGCACGGGCCGCCTGCTGGGGGTCCAGATCGTCGGCGGGGCGGGCTCCGCGAAGCGGGTGGACGTCGCGGCGGTCGCGCTCACGGCGGGCATGACGGTGGAACAGGTCGTCTCCCTGGACCTGGGCTACGCACCCCCCTTCTCCCCGGTCTGGGACCCGGTCCTGGTCGCGGCCCGCAAGGCCGTCTCCGCCGTGCGGGCCGCGGTCTAGGGCCGGCCCCGCGATCAGGCCGGATCGAGGCGGATCAGGCCCGATCAGGTCAGATCAGGGCGCGGACCAGGCCGGATCAGGGCGTCGGCCCGGCGAAGGGGCCGCCGTCGCCGAAGGCCCGCGCGGCGAAGCGTTCGCCGATGCGCCGGTGGGTGGCCGCGTCCGGGTGCAGATCGTCGGGCAGCGGCAGTTCGGCGGCGTCCTTCTCCCCGTAGAGCTCGCGGCCGTCGAGGTGGTGCAGGTGCGGGTCGTCGGCCGCCCGCTGCGCGACGAGGCGGGCCAGTTCCTCCCGGATGACGCGCAGCGTCAGCTTCCCGGCGGCCCGCTCCGCGGGGTCGCCGACCGCGCGGAACCGGAGCCTGCCCTCGGCGAGGCCGCTGAAGTCCGGGGCACTGGGACCGGGGGTGTCCTCGTGGATGGGGCACAGGATGGGGGAGACGACCAGCAGCGGAGTCGTCGGGTGGCCCTCGCGGATGGTGTCGAGGAAGCCGTGCACCGCGGGCCCGAAGGCGCGCAGGCGCATCAGGTCGGTGTTGACGAGGTTGATGCCGATCTTGACGCTGATCAGGTCCGCGGGGGCGTCGCGCAGGGCGCGGGCGGTGAACGGGTCGAGCAGGGCGTTGCCGCCCAGGCCCAGGTTGGTCAGTTCCACTCCGCCGAGCGAGGCGGCCAGCGCCGGCCAGGTGGTGCTGGGGCTCGCGGCGTCGGAGCCGTGGCTGATCGAACTGCCGTGGTGCACCCACTGCCTGCGGCCGGTCTCCGGCAGGGGTTCGACGGGGGCGTCGGTGCGCAGCGCGATCAGCTCGGTGATCTCGTTGTACGGCAGCCAGACCTCGACGTCCTTGAGGCGGTCCGGGAGGCCGGAGAACCGCACGGTGCCGGCCGGGCCGGGCCGGGTCTCCACGGAGCCGGTGACCATGTCCACCAGCAGGACGTTGCCGCCGCTCACCCGGCCCTGCCCGGCGGGTCGGCCGTCGACGAGCAGGTCGTAGAGGCCGTCGGGCCGGGGCGGGGCGCCCTGGTAGGCGAACTTCGAGCGGAGCGCGTCCAGTTCGACGGCGGTGGCCCGCGTGCGGAACGCCAGCCGTACGCCGGAGGGCTGGGCCTCGACCCTGGCCAGCTGCCCGTCGGCGAACTGGGCCCGGGCCCGGGCGGGCAACCGGTGCGGCAGCAGCCCGCGCCCGGTGCGCTCCACCTCCAGGGCTCCGCGCAGGAGGTCGGGGGTGAGGGGCGTGGTGATCCAGTGGGTTACCTGATTCATACACACACCCTGCCCAGCGCGTCCCCGGTCCACCAGCGGTTTCCCCGCGCGGGGCCGACCCGGCCGGGAGGTCCCGGCCGGCTAACCGTTCGCTCAGCGGGCCGTCTTGGTGTGGACGTAGTCCACCAGGCGGGTCAGGGCGTCCGGGTCCGTCGTCGGCAGGACGCCGTGGCCCAGGTTGAAGACGTGGCCCTCCAGGCCGGCCGCCGCGGCCAGGACCTCGTCCGTCTTGGCCTCCACGGCCTCGGGGGTGGAGAACAGCACGGCCGGGTCCAGGTTGCCCTGCAGGGCCTTGCCGGGGCCGACGCGGCGGACGGCCTCGTCCATCGGGATCCGCCAGTCGACGCCCATGACGTCCGCGCCGGCCTCGCCCATCAGGCCGAGGAGCTCTCCGGTACCCACGCCGAAGTGGATGCGGGGCACGCCGTACGAGGCCACCGACTCGAAGACCTTCGCCGACGCCGGCATCACCGAGCGGCGGTAGTCCGCCGGGGCGAGCGCGCCGACCCAGGAGTCGAAGAGCTGGACGGCGGAGACCCCGGCCTCGATCTGGACCTTCAGGAAGGCGGAGGTGATCTCGGCGAGGCGGTCCAGCAGGTCGGCCCACAGTTCCGGGTCGCCGTACATCAGGGCCTTGGTGTGCTCGTGGTTCTTCGAGGGGCCGCCCTCGACCAGGTAGCTCGCGAGGGTGAAAGGCGCACCCGCGAAACCGATCAACGGCGTGGAGCCCAGTTCACCCGTGAGCATGCCGATCGCCTCGGTGACGTACGGGACGTCCTCAGGGGTGAGGTCGCGCAGCTGTGCGAGGTCCTCGCGGCGGCGGATGGGCTGGGCGACGACCGGGCCGATGCCCGGCTTGATGTCCAGGTCGACCCCGATGGCCTTCAGCGGGACCACGATGTCGGAGAAGAAGATCGCCGCGTCCACCTTGTGGCGGCGCACCGGCTGCAGCGTGATCTCGGTGACCAGGTCGGGCCGCATGCACGACTCGAGCATCTGGGTCCCCTCGCGCACCTTGCGGTACTCGGGGAGCGAGCGCCCGGCCTGCCGCATGAACCACACCGGGGTGTGCGGCACCGGCTCCCGCCGGCACGCCTTCAGGAAGGCGGAATCGTACGTCTGACTCGGCTGGCCCGTCGGGCGGTCGTTGGCGCTCACGACCCGAATCTTCGCACGTATGAAGAGTTGTCCGGCCCGGTGCGGGTGTCCCTGCGCCGTACGGGCGCCCGTTCCGCCTAGTCTTCCCCGCATGGCTGCGGCTCAGGGACGATTTTCAGATGGCGCCGACGGTATGGACAGCGCGAAGGAGAGCTCCGTCCCGCTCCCGTTCCGGCGGGCGGTCGACGGCTTGAAGAAGGCGCGGCTGCGTCCGGGGATCGAGATCGACCCCACCAAACCGCCCCAGCGACTGGCGCCGTACGCCTACGCCCTGGAGGCGGCCGTCGTCGAGGGCGAGGACGACCTGGCCGACGGCCGGCTGATCCTGCTCCACGACCCGGCCGGGCACGAGGCCTGGCACGGGACCTTCCGGCTGGTGACGCTCGTACGGGCGGAACTCGAGCCGGAGATGGCCGCGGACCCGCTCCTGCCCGAGGTGTGCTGGTCCTGGCTGACGGGGGCGCTGGAGGCGCGCGGCCTGGCCTACGGGGAGGCCAGCGGGACCGTGACCATGGCGAGCTCGCACTACTTCGGCGGGCTCGCGGAGCGGCGCCCGGCCACGCAGATCGAGATCAGGGCCTCGTGGACGCCGCGCGAGGGCGTGGGCGGGGTCCCGGACACCTCGGCGCACCTGTCGGCGTGGTGCGAGCTGCTGTGCCAGATCGCGGGGCTGCCGCCGGTCGGGCCGACCGACAGCGTCACGGGCGTGGTCTCCCTGCCGCAGCGGCGCGGTCCGCACCACCCGTAGCCGCCCGGCCCGACGGCGCGCGAGGAGCGGGGAACATCCGGTCGAAGTCCTCGATGACGTGTCGGAACACGGCGTCCGTTGTGGGCTTCTGATCACCCTATGATCGATCGTGCGTCCGAATTGCCCGAATTGTTACTCACCAAATCGTGATCATTCCCTAAAGCCGGGCGGGTGACGTGCCGAAGGAGTCAGTGACCATCCGCACGGTTCGCACCGGCTTCCTTCCCCGAGCCGGCCGTCCCGCCACTCCCCCAGGAGGCCTAGGTGTCCGTTCTTCTCGAGCAGCCCGCAAGCCTGGTCGCCTACCGCCCGAACAAGCCGACGGCCATGGTCGTCGTGGCCGACCCGCGCGTGCGTTCCACCGTGACCCGCCATCTGTGGGCCCTCGGAGTACGTGACGTGATCGAGGCGTCGTCCATCGCGGAGGCCCGCCCCCGCGTCGGCAGCCCGCGCGACATTTGCGTGGCCGACGTACACCTGCCCGACGGTTCCGGTCTCACCCTGCTCTCCGAGACCCGCGCCGCGGGATGGCCCAACGGCCTGGCCCTGTCCGCCGCCGACGACATCGGCGCCGTGCGCAACGCCCTCGCGGGCGGAGTGAAGGGCTACGTCGTCACCGGCACGCGGACCAATATCGGGCTGCCCAGCCGGCCCGGCGCCGCCCCCATCGGCGCCGCCGCCGCCCGTATGCACCGCCGCCCCCCGGGTGCCCCGAGCCACCCGGGCGGCTACCGGGAGCTCTCCGGCCGCGAGGTCGAGGTCCTGCGCCTCGTCGCGGAGGGCCAGTCCAACAAGGCCATCGGCGTCTCGATGGGCCTGTCCGCCCTGACCGTCAAGTCCCACCTCGCCCGGATCGCCCGCAAGCTGGGCACCGGCGACCGGGCCGGGATGGTCGCCGTGGCCCTGCGGACCGGGATCATCCACTAGGACGCGTCCCGGCTCCGGGCCGGGGCTCCCGGGCGAATGCCGGGGAAACCCCGGGAAACGTCCGCCTTCCCTCCTCGCGCCCGTCGACGGATCGTTCCGGCGACGGGCGCGGCGCATCCACGGATACCCTTGACCGGTGACCGACGCCCAAGAGACCGCAGCAGACCTGCGCACCACCACCGGGGGCGGCCCCCCGGACGACGTCGTCAGTTCGTCCGATGGGCCGCCGATTCCGTTGCTCGAACCCCGCGAGGGGATCCCCCCGGTCGTCGCCGACGCCGAGGCCCTGGCCCGTGTGGTCGCGGCCTTCGCGGCCGGCACCGGCCCGGTGGCCGTCGACGCCGAGCGCGCCTCCGGGTACCGCTACGGCCAGCGCGCCTACCTGGTGCAGCTGCGGCGCGAGGGCGCGGGCTCCGCGCTCATCGACCCCGTGGGCTGCCCCGACCTCTCCGCACTCGGGGAGGCCCTGTCCGGCACCGAGTGGATCCTGCACGCCGCCAGCCAGGACCTGCCGTGCCTGCGCGAAATAGGCATGGTGCCCACCTCCCTGTTCGACACCGAGCTGGCCGGCCGCCTCGCCGGCTTCCCCCGGGTCGGACTGGGCGCGATGGTCGAGAGCGTGCTCGGCTACGCGCTGGAGAAGGGCCACTCCGCGGTCGACTGGTCGACCCGCCCGCTTCCCGAGCCGTGGCTGCGCTACGCCGCCCTGGACGTGGAGCTGCTGGTCGACCTGCGGGACGCCCTGGAGAAGGAGCTGGACCGGCAGGGCAAGCTGGAGTGGGCCCGCCAGGAGTTCGAGGCGATCGCCGCCGCACCGCCCGCGCCGCCGCGCAAGGACCCGTGGCGCCGCACCTCCGGCATGCACAAGGTGCGCCGCCGCCGGCAGATGGCGGTCGTACGGGAGCTGTGGGAGTCGCGGGACCGGATCGCGCAGCGGCGTGACGTGTCACCCGGCAAGGTGCTGGGCGACGCCGCGATCGTCGAGGCCGCCCTGGCCCTGCCGGCGAACGTGCAGACCCTGTCCGCCCTGCCCGGCTACGGGCAGCGCATGGGCCGGCGCCAGCTCGAGCAGTGGATGGCCGCCGTGGACCGGGCCAAGGCCCTGCCCGAGAACGAGCTGCCGCAGCCCGGCACCTCGCCGGCCGGTCCCCCGCCGCCGCGCTCCTGGGCCGACAAGGACCCGGCGGCCGCGGCCCGGCTGTCGGCGGCCCGCGCGGCCGTGTCGGCGCTCGCGGAGGCGCTGAACCTCCCCCAGGAGAACCTGATCACCCCCGACACGGTCCGCCGGCTGTGCTGGGAGCCGCCGCAGCGGCTCGAGGCGGACGCGGTGGCCGAGGCCCTGGCCGGCTACGGCGCCCGCCCGTGGCAGATCGAGCAGGTCACCGCCGCCCTGTTGACCGCCCTGGCGGCGACCGCCTGATCCCGCTCCACCACGCGCAGGCCCCCGGCTCCCCGCCGGGGGCCTGCGCGCGTCTCAGGGCGCGGAGGTGATGTTGCCGTCCTTGTCCATGAGGAAGCTGCCCTGGGTGTGCCCGTCGATCGCGGTGTGCTTGAGCCATTCGCGGGACAGGTGGTGGACGTGCTTGGACACCCGCTCCCACGGGATCTGATGACCGGCGCAGGCCACCTTGAACATCAGTTTCCTCGCGCCCGGAATGGTCTTGTAGAGCTCGGTGACGGAGAGGAAGGGCACGGTTCCCGGCGGACTGTTGACCGTCTTGTCGCGCTCCCCGTACGCGATCAGCACGGGCACCTTGTCACCGAGCACGCCGTGCAGCTTGGCCCCGGTCTTGTTCCAGCCCCACCAGAAGGGGTTCCGGTAGCGGAGCACCCCCTGCGGCGCCCCGGAGACGGTCGGACCCCAGGTGCGCCCCAGCGTGTCGCTTTCCATGATCGCGGCCCACACCTTGTCCTCGATGCCGTCGTCGCGCTGGCCGGGACAGCCCAGCTCCTTGGCCCAGGCGTCCGCGAAGCCCTTCCTGCTGAGGAGGTTCATCGGGAAGCCCCACGTCTCGACAGGAGTGGTGCGCGGCAGCCCGAGCGGCGGATCCCAGTTGGTCCCGCTCAGGGCGGCCGGGCCGTCCGGCGGGAAGACCGGCGCCAGGAGGAACAGGCTCGTCACGTTCTCCGGGTACTGGATGGCATAGGGACCGAACGCCTGCGCCGCGGCGGACCAGCCCAGGAGGGCGACCTTCTTCAGGTTGTGCCGCTTCTTGATGAACTCCACGACGGTGTGCACCTCGGACACGTCGCTGCGGGTGTCACCGAGCTGCCGGGGGTCCTGCACCGGGTCCGGTCCCGGCCCCGGCAGCGGGTGGCCGTCGTGGACGATGCCCTGCTGCTTGGGGTTGGCGTTGCGGGGGTCGTCCATCACCGGGGGCCGGTACGAGCGGCCGTGGCCCTGGAGGTCCATGGCGAAGACGTCGTAGCCCGCGTCGGCCAAGAACATCATCCAGTTGTACTTGCCCGTGCCGAAGTCGGCGCCGGGCAGCACCGGGATGCTGCGGCCATGCAAGATCAGCACCGCGGTGCGCTCCGCGGGGTTCTTCGTACCGTCGCGCTCGCGCACGAAGAGGTTGATGGTCTCCCCCTTGTTGACGGGGAGCTGGGAGACGTGGGGTACGGCGTGGTCGGTGGTGATGACATCCATGGCGGGCCCCTTTCGGTCCGCTCGGTCCGGTCGGGTCGCCGGAGAGCCGAGACCGGGCCAGGATCGGGAGGGGCGGCCTGCGACGGACCGTCGACGCGACCGTGCGGGACGGTGTTCGACCCGTTCGGGTAGCCCGGCGCGCTCCGATCGGACGGGCGCGCGCGGGGAGCGCACGGGGTGCGCACGCGGTGCGGGAGTGTGACGTTCACCGCTGTTGGGGGAGGGGGTGTGCACAAGGGTTACCCGCAAGTAGCATGGGCCGGGTGAGCGGGCGCTCAGCCACACCGGCCGAGCCGCCCCCGCGCAGCAGCGCCATCCCGTACCTGGAGGAGAGCCAACGTGCCTCGTACCGTCAGGGACGTCGTCTTCGTCGACGGCGTCCGCACCCCGTTCGGCAAGGCGGGCCCGAAGGGCATCTACCACGAGACCCGCGCCGACGACCTCGTCGTGAAGGCGATCCGGGAGCTGCTGCGCCGCAACCCGGACCTGGACCCCAAGAAGATCGACGAGGTCGCCATCGCCGCGACCACGCAGATCGGCGACCAGGGCCTCACGCTGGGCCGTACCGCGGGCATCCTCGCCGGTCTCCCCCAGTCCGTCCCGGGCTACTCGATCGACCGCATGTGCGCCGGCGCGCTGACCGCCGTGACCGCCGTCGCGGGCGGCGTGGCCTTCGGTGCGTACGACGTCGCCCTCGCCGGCGGTGTCGAGCACATGGGCCGCCACCCCATGGGCGAGGGCGTGGACCCGAACCCGCGCTTCGTCTCCGAGAAGCTGGTCGACGAGTCCGCCCTGTTCATGGGCATGACCGCCGAGAACCTGCACGACCGGTACCCGACGATCACCAAGCTCCGCGCCGACGAGTACGCCGTGCGCTCGCAGGAGAAGGCCGCCAAGGCGTACGCCGACGGCAAGATCCAGCAGGACCTGGTGCCGATCTCGGTGCGCAACACCAACGAGGCCGCGGGTGAGACGGGCTGGGGCCTGGTCACCACCGACGAGCCGATGCGCCCGGGTACCACCCTGGAGAACCTGGCCGGCCTGAAGACCCCGTTCCGTACGCACGGCCGGGTCACCGCGGGCAACGCCGCCGGTCTCAACGACGGTGCCACCGCCGCGATCATCGCGTCCGAGGACTTCGCCCGCGAGAACAACCTCCCGGTCAAGATGCGCCTGGTCTCGTACTCCTTCGCGGGTGTCGAGCCCGAGGTCATGGGTTACGGCCCGATCCCGGCCACCGAGAAGGCCCTCGCCCAGGCCGGCCTGTCCATCGAGGACATAGGCCTGTTCGAGATCAACGAGGCCTTCGCGGTCCAGGTCCTGGCCTTCCTGGAGCACTACGGCATCGCCGATGACGACGCCCGCGTGAACCAGTACGGCGGCGCCATCGCGTTCGGCCACCCGCTGGCCTCCTCCGGCGTGCGTCTGATGACGCAGCTGGCCCGCCAGTTCGAGGAGCAGCCGCACGTCCGCTACGGCCTGACCACCATGTGCGTCGGCTTCGGCATGGGCGCCACGGTCATCTGGGAGAACCCGAACTTCAACGCCGAGGGAGACTCCAAGTGAGCACCACCGCTGAGCTCCTGAAGGGCGCGGCCGAGCTGTTCCCGGACGAGGTCGTCACGTCCGCGCACGTCCGCCACCTGGACCTGCCGTTCGGCGCCGGGCGCTTCGCGCTCATCACGCTGGACAACGGCTTCGACCACACCAAGCCGACCACCTTCGGCCCGCAGTCGCTGGCCAACCTGAACGCGGCCATCGACCAGGTCGAGCAGGAGGCCACCGCCGGCTCCATCGTCGGCGCGGGCATCACCGGCAAGCCGTTCATCTTCGCCGTCGGCGCCGACCTCAAGGGCGTCGAACTGCTGAAGAAGCACGACGAGGCGCTCGCCATCGGCAAGGGCGGCCACGACGTCTTCAAGCGCCTCTCCGCGCTGGCCGTCCCGACCTTCGCCTACTACAACGGCGCGGCGATGGGCGGCGGTGTCGAGGTCGGCCTGCACTGCACCTACCGCACCGTCTCCAAGGCCATCCCGGCCTTCTCCCTGCCCGAGGTCTTCCTCGGCCTGGTTCCGGGCTGGGGCGGCTGCGCCATCCTCCCGAACCTGATCGGCGCGGAGCGCGCGGTCTCGGTGATCATCGAGAACTCGCTCAACCAGAACAAGCAGCTGCGCGGCAAGCAGGTCTTCGACCTGGGGATCGCGGACGCGCTGTTCGAGGGCGCGGACTTCCTGGAGCAGTCGCTCCTGTGGACCGCGAACGTGCTGAACGGCACCACCGAGGTCGTCCGCGCCGAGGTCGACCGCGGCGAGGCCTGGGACGCGGCCGTCGCCAAGGGCCGCTTCATCGCGGACTCCAAGGTGCACGGCGCCGCTCCGGCCGCCTACCGCGCGCTGGACATCATCGCCGCGGCCAAGGACGGCGACCTGCAGGCCGGCTTCGACGCCGAGGACACGGCCCTGGCCGACCTCATCATGGGCGGCGAGCTGCGCTCGGGCATCTACGCCTTCAACCTGGTCCAGAAGCGCGGCAAGCGCCCGGCCGGCGCCCCGGACAAGTCCCTGGCCCGTCCGGTCACCAAGGTCGGCGTCGTCGGCGCGGGCCTGATGGCCTCGCAGCTGGCGCTGCTGTTCCTGCGCCGCCTGGAGGTGCCGGTGGTCCTCACCGACATCGACCAGGAGCGCGTGGACAAGGGCGTGGGCTACGTCCACGCCGAGATCCAGAAGCTGCTCGGCAAGGGCCGCATCAACCAGGACAAGGCCAACCGCCTGACCGCGCTGGTGACCGGCGTCCTGGACAAGGCCGAGGGCTTCGCGGACGCGGACTTCATCATCGAGGCCGTGTTCGAGGAGATGTCCGTCAAGCAGAAGGTGTTCGCGGAGGTCGAGGCGGTCGCCCCGGCGCACGCGATCCTCGCCACCAACACCTCCTCGCTGTCGGTGTCGGAGATGGCCTCCAAGCTCCAGCACCCCGAGCGCGTGGTCGGCTTCCACTTCTTCAACCCGGTCGCGATCCTCCCCCTGCTGGAGATCGTCCGCGGTGAGCAGACGGACGAGGCCTCGCTGGCCACGGCCTTCGGTGTCGCCAAGAAGCTGAAGAAGACCGCGGTCCTCACCAAGGACGCCCCGGCGTTCGTCGTGAACCGCATCCTGACCCGCTTCATGGGCGAGATCCAGAACGTCATCGACGAGGGCACCCCGGTGGTCACCGCCGAGAAGGCCATCGAGCCGCTCGGCCTGCCGATGTCCCCGCTGGTGCTCCTGGAGCTCGTCGGCCCGGCGATCGGCCTGCACGTCTCCGAGACCCTGAACCGCGCCTTCCCGGAGCGCTTCACCGTCTCCCCGAACCTGGCGGCCGTCGTCAAGGCCGGCAAGCGCGGCTTCTACGTCTACGATTCCGGCAAGCCGGAGCTGGACCCCGAGGTCGCCGCCCTCCTGGTGCAGGGCGACAGCGTCCTGACGGAGGAGCAGGTCCGCGACCGCGTCCTGGACGCGGTGGCGCAGGAGATCGGCCTGATGCTGGAGGAGGGTGTCGTGGCCGAGGCCCAGGACATCGACCTCTGCCTCATCACCGGTGCCGGCTGGCCCTTCCACCTGGGCGGCATCACGCCGTACCTGGACCGCGAAGGCGTCTCGGAGCGCGTGAACGGCAAGAAGTTCCTCGCCCCCGGCCTGGCGAGCGTCCCGGCCTAGTCCGGGTCGCGGACCGGTAATCCACGGCCTGGCCCGCCCCCTTCGGGGGGCGGGCTTCAGCCGTTCGAATATCTGTCTAAGATTCACCCCCATGACGGACACGCACGCGCGGCCCAGGCGCCGCCGACGCCGCATTCTGCGGATCACCCTGCTGCTGGTCGCCGTGCTGGTCCTGGGTGCGGCCGGGGCCGGCTGGTGGGCGTACAGCCACCTCGACGGCAACATCTCCAGCGTCGACCTGGACCAGGCGATCGGCGACAACCGGCCGCCGAAGGTGGTCGCGAACGCGCAGAACATCCTGGTGATCGGCTCCGACTCGCGGGCCGGCGCCAACGGCGACCTCGACCACGGCGACGTCAGCGGGGCCCGCTCGGACACCGCGATGCTGGTGCACATACCCGAGGGCCGGGCCAAGGCGACCGCGGTGAGCATCCCCCGCGACACCCTGGTCACCCGGCCCGAGTGCAAGACCAACGACGGCAAGACCCTGCCGTCGGCCAAGCGGGTCATGTTCAACTCGGTGTACTCGCTGGCCGGTCCGGCCTGCGTGGTCAACACCGTGGAGCAGCTGTCCGGGGTCCGCGTGGACCACTTCGTCGAGGTGGACTTCGCCGGCTTCAAGGGCCTGGTCGACGCACTGGGCGGGGTCACCGTCACCCTGGACAAGCCGATGACCGGCGCCAAGGGCGGGCTCAAGCTGGACGCGGGCACGCACCGGCTGAACGGCACCGACTCGCTCCGGTTCGTCCGTACCCGCTACGGCTACGGGGACGGCAGCGACCTCGGACGCATCGGGCTGCAACAGCAGTTCATGATGGCGATGCTGTCCGAGATAAAGAAGCAGGACGCCTTCGGCAACCCGGCCCGCCTGTACAAGCTCGCCGACGCCGCGACCAAGTCGCTGACCACCGACCGCGACCTCGCCTCGCTCACCGCGCTCTCCGACTTCGCGCAGAGCATGAAGGGCGTGGACCCGGAGACGATGGAGACCATCATGCTGCCGGTCGCCTACGACAAGGTCGACCCCAACCGGGTGGTCGTGGCCGAGCCGCAGGCGACCCAGCTGTGGGAAGCCCTCCGCAAGGACCAGAAGATCCCGGCCTCCGCGAAGGACTCCCCCGCCAAGGGTTAGGCACGTGGTCAGTACTTCGCGTCGGGGCCGAGCCGGCCCAGCCGGCTGTGGCTGCGCCCGTAGGCGTAGTAGACGACGATGCCGATGGCCATCCAGATGCCGAAGCGCAGCCAGGTCTCGGCCGGCAGGTTGAGCATCAGCCAGACCGAGGCGGCGATCGACAGGATCGGCACCACGGGCACCCACGGGGTGCGGAAGGACCGGTGCAGGTCGGGGCGCGTGCGCCGCAGGATGATCACGCCGAGGGCCACGACGACGAAGGCGAAGAGCGTGCCGATGTTCACCAGCGTCGCCAGCTCGTTGATGCTGGTGAACCCGGCGACGATCGCGATGATCACACCGAGCAGGATCGTCGGCCGGTACGGGGTGCGGAACTTCGGGTGGGTCACCGAGAAGAAGCGCGGCAGCAGGCCGTCGCGGCTCATTGCGAAGAACACGCGGGTCTGACCCAGCAGCAGGATCATGCAGACCGTGGTGAGGCCCACCGCGGCGCCGAAGCTGATGATGCCGCCGTACACCGGATGCCCGGCGGATTTGAAGGCGTCGGCCAGTGGTGCGCTCACCGACAGCTCGCTGTAGTGCTGCATGCCGGTGACCACGAGGGAGACGGCCACGTACAGCACGGTGCAGATGAGCAGCGAGCCGAGGATGCCGCGCGGCATGTCCCTCTGCGGCAGCTTGGTCTCCTCGGCCGCGGTGGCGACCACGTCGAAGCCGATGAAGGCGAAGAACACGACGGAGGCCGCGGTGAAGATGCCCATGATGCCGAAGTTGGTGGGCTCGTAGCCGAAGATCAGCTGGACCAGTGGCGCGTCGAGTCCCGCGCCGCCCTCCTGTTTCACCGCTTCCGGGATGAAGGGCTTGTAGTTGCTGCCCTTGATGAAGAACAGGCCCGCGACGATGACGATCAGCACCACGGTGACCTTGATCGCGACGACGAGCGCCGTGATCCGCGCGGACAGCTTCACCCCGACCACGAGGATCGCGGTGAGCACCAGCACCAGGAGGAAGGCCAGCAGGTCGAAGGTACCCCCCTCGATGTCCGGTCCTTGGAGCGAGACCGGGAGGTGGATGCCGGCGTTGTCCATCAGCGAGCGGACGTAGCCCGACCAGCCGACCGCCACCACCGCCGTACCGAGGGCGAATTCCAGGACGAGGTCCCAGCCGATGATCCAGGCCGGGAGTTCGCCGATCGACGCGTAGGAGAAGGTGTACGCGGAACCGGCGACGGGCACGGTCGACGCGAACTCGGCGTAGCAGAGGGCCGCGAGCGCGCACACCACGCCCGCGGCCACGAAGGCCAGGGCGGTGGCGGGGCCGGCGGTCTCCTTGGCGACCTTGCCGGTGAGGACGAAGATGCCGGTGCCGATGATGACGCCGACGCCGAAGACGGTCAGGTCCCAAGCCGAGAGCGACTTCTTGAGCGCGTGTTCCGGCTCTTCGGTGTCCCGGATGGACTGCTCGACCGACTTGGTGCGAAAAGGACTGTTCAGATCCGTACTCACCAACGCACCTCCGAACAAGGTGACGCACGCGAACGGGCCGGGAGGCCCACCCCTTCAAGGGTGATCTCCCGGCCCGTGACGTGCAACCGCGCGTCGACCCGGTGGCCGATACCGCCCTGGGCCGTCTAGTCGACGGCGGCGGCCGGCTCGCTGTCGTAGCGCCCGTCCAGCCTGGCCACCAGGCCGGTGACCTGCCGGGCGATGTCCGGAGCGGTCAGCCCGATCTCGGCCATGACCTCCTTGCGGGAGGCGTGGTCCAAGAACCGCTGCGGAATGCCGAAGTCACGCAGCGGCACGTCCACGCCCGCGTCCCGCAGGGCCTGGGCGACGGCGGATCCGACACCGCCGGCGCGGCTGTTGTCCTCGACGGTGACGACCACGCGGTGGCGGTCGGCGAGCGGGGCCAGCGCCTCGTCCACGGGCTTGACCCAGCGCGGGTCGACCACGGTCGTGGAGATGCCCTGCTTGTCCAGCAGGTCGGCGATCTCCAGGCACATGGGGGCCAGTGCGCCGACCGAGACGAGCAGTACGTCCGGCCGGGTGACCTCGGGGGCCGGAGCCCGCAGGACGTCCATCCCGCCGACGCGGCCGACGGCCGGGACGGCCGGGCCGACGACGCCCTTGGAGAAGCGCACCACGGTCGGCGCGTCCTTGACCTGGACGGCCTCGTTCAGCTGGGCGCGCAGCTGCTCCGCGTCGCGCGGCGCGGCCAGGCGCAGGCCGGGGACGACCTGGAGGATGGACATGTCCCACATGCCGTTGTGGGAGGCGCCGTCGGTGCCGGTGACACCGGCGCGGTCCAGGACGAAGGTGACCCCGCACTTGTGCAGGGCGACGTCCATCAGGACTTGGTCGAAGGCGCGGTTGAGGAAGGTGGCGTACACGGCGAAGACCGGGTGGGCTCCGCCGGTGGCCAGGCCCGCCGCCGAGGTGGCGCCGTGCTGCTCGGCGATGCCCACGTCGAAGATGCGGTCGGGGTAGGCGTCCGCGAACTTCTTCAGGCCGACCGGCTGGAGCATGGCCGCGGTGATGGCGACGATGTCCTTGCGTTCCTTGCCGAGCCTGACCATCTCGTCGGCGAAGACGGAGGTCCAGCTGGCGGCGTCGGCGGACACGGGCAGACCCGTGTCGGGGTGGATCGGGCCGATGCCGTGGAAACGGTCCGCCTCGTCCTGCTCCGCGTGGGTGTAGCCGCGGCCCTTCTGGGTGAGGCAGTGCACGATGACCGGACCGCTGAAGCGCTTGGCGCGCTGCAGGGCGGACTCCAGGGCCTCGATGTCGTGGCCGTCGATGGGGCCGATGTACTTCAGGCCCAGGTCCTCGAACATGCCCTGGGGGGCGATGAAGTCCTTCAGGCCCTTCTTGGCGCCGTGCAGGGTCTCGAAGAGCGGCTTCCCGACGACCGGGGTGCGCTCCAGGATCTCCTTGCCGCGGGCCAGGAAGCGCTCGTAGCCGTCCGTGGTGCGCAGGGTCGCCAGGTGGTTGGCGAGGCCGCCGATGGTGGGGCCGTACGAGCGCTCGTTGTCGTTGACGACGATGACCAGGGGGCGGTCCTTGGCGGCGGCGATGTTGTTCAGCGCCTCCCAGGCCATACCGCCGGTCAGCGCGCCGTCGCCGATGACGGCGGCGACGTGGTGGTCCTCGCGGCCGAGCACCTCGTTGGCCTTGGCGATGCCGTCGGCCCAGCCCAGCACGGTGGAGGCGTGCGAGTTCTCGATCACGTCGTGCTCGGACTCGGCGCGCGAGGGGTAGCCGGACAGGCCGCCCTTGGAGCGCAGGCCCGCGAAGTCCTGACGGCCGGTGAGCAGCTTGTGGACGTAGGCCTGGTGGCCGGTGTCGAACAGGACCTTGTCCTTGGGCGAGTCGAAGACCCGGTGCAGGGCGATCGTCAGTTCGACCACCCCGAGGTTGGGGCCGAGGTGCCCGCCGGTCTTGGAGACGGCGTCGACGAGGAAGGACCTGATCTCGGCGGCGAGCTGGTCGAGCTCCTCCTGGCTGAGCCGGTCCAGATCGCGCGGTCCCTTGATGCGGGTCAGCAGCACCCGTGCCTCCTTGCAGTTGCTTGCTGGTCTGTCGAGTCTAATGTTCCGTCGGCGGGCGCGGTCATCGGGCCGTCCCCGGAGGGTCACACCTTTGTCATACATGGACGTACCGCCGCGGGGTCACACATCCCGAACGGGCGTATACCCGCACAGACGTACCCGATCGCGCACGCGGCGGCGCACGCACGGATGCCCGGCGCCACACGAAGTGGCACCGGGCACTGTGACGGGTCTTACCGGCGACCCGGGCGACCGGGCAGGCGTCAGGCCCGTCCGGCCGTCTTCTGGGTCTTGCGCGTGACCGAGTCGATCACCACGGTGGCCAGCAGCACGGCACCCGTGATCATGTACTGGATCGGAGTCGCGATCCCCTCCAGGGCCAGACCGTACTGGATCGAGGTGATGACCATGACGCCGAGGAGGGCGTTCCAGGTCCGGCCCCGGCCGCCGAAGAGGCTGGTGCCGCCGATGACGGCCGCCGCGATCACGTTCATCAGCAGGTCGCCGGCGCCGGCGCTCTGGTTGGCCGCCGCGATCTTGGAGGCCCAGAAGAGGCCGCCGATGGCGGCGAAGGTGCCGGCGATGGCGAAGACCGCGATGCGGATCCCGGTGACGTTGATGCCCGCGCGGCGGGAGGCCTCGACGCTGCCGCCGAGTGCGAAAACGTTTCGGCCGAAGGTCGTGCGGCGCAGGACGAAGTCGGTGGCGACCAGGGCCACCACGAACAGCACCACCGCGAGCGGCAGGCCCTTGTACTGGTTGAACACGATCGCGGGCCCGAAGGTGAACACCGCGAGCAGGCCGGTGCGCAGCAGGATCTCGCCGAGCGGCCGCGAGGGCACCCCGGCGGCCTCGCGGCGGCGGTTGTCGAAGAAGGTGGCGAGGAAGTACCCCACCACCGCGACCGCCGCCAGGCCGTAGCCGACGGCCACGTCCGAGAAGAAGTACGTGGTCAGCTGGCCGACCACGCCGTCCGAGTCGAGGTTGATCGTGCCGTTGCTGCCGAGGATCTGCAGCATGGCGCCGGACCAGAAGAGCAGGCCCGAGAGGGTGACCGCGAAGGCCGGAGCGCCGATTCTGGCGAAGAAGAAGCCGTGGACGGAGCCGATCAGGGCGCCGCCCGCGACGGCGGCGAGGATGGCCAGCCATTCGTTCACGCCGTGGGTGACGGCGAGGACGGCGACGATCGCGCCCGAGACGCCGCTGACCGAGCCGACCGAGAGGTCGATCTCGCCGAGCAGCAGCACGAAGATGATGCCGACGGCCATCATGCCGGTGGCGACCATCGTGATGGCGATGTTGGAGAGGTTCTCCGGGGAGAGGAAGTTCGAGTTCAGGCCCTGGAAGATGGACCAGATGATGATCAGACCGATGACGACCGGGATGGAGCCCAGGTCGCCGGCCTTCATCTTGCGCCCGAACTCGCTCAGGTACCCGGACAGGCCCTGCTCGCGGACGAGCAGGCGGGGGTCCACCGCGGGGATGGCGTCCGCCGCGGCGGCCGGGTTGACGACCTCGTGCTCGGCGGCGTTCTGGGCCGCCTTGTCGAGCGGGTCGGCGGCTGGGTTGTCGGTGCTCACTTGCGAGCCTCCCCGGTGCGGGCCGCCCGGCGGGTCACGGCGTTGTCCGTGGCTCCCGTGATGGCGGAGATGATCTCTTCCTGCGAGGTGTCGGCGACGGTGAAGACGCCGTTGTTGCGGCCCAGCCGCAGGACCGCCACCTTGTCGGCGACGGCCTTCACATCGGCCATGTTGTGGCTGATGAGGATGACGGCGTGGCCGCGCTCGCGCAGCCGTTCCACGAGGTCGAGGACCTGTGCGGTCTGCTCGACGCCGAGGGCGGCGGTGGGCTCGTCCAGGATCACGAGCTGGGGCTCGCCCAGCATCGACCGGGCGATGGCCACGGTCTGGCGCTGACCGCCGGAGAGCGAGGCGATGGGGATCCGGACACTGGGGATCCGGATGGAGAGCGTGGTCAGGAGCTCGCGGGCACGGCGCTCCATCTCCACCTCGTCCAGCACACCGCGGCGCTTGAGCTCGCGGCCGAGGAAGAGGTTGCCGACGACATCGATGTTGTCGCACAGGGCGAGGTCCTGGTAGACCGTCGCGATGCCCAGGTTCTGGGCGTCGTGGGGCTTGCCGATGGAGACCGGGCGGCCCTCCCACTCGATGACGCCGTCATCGATGGGGTGCACGCCGGCGATCGTCTTGACCAGCGTGGACTTGCCGGCGCCGTTGTCGCCGACGAGGGCGACCACTTCACCGGAGTGGATCTCGAGTTCTACGTCGGTCAGGGCCTGAACGGCGCCGAACCGCTTCGAGACCCCTCGCAACGCCAGCACGGGCGCAGCGGACACATGAACCATCTCCTTCGCCGCCTGACCGGCGGGGATGTCGTGCAAAAGAGCAGGAGCGGGGCGAATGGGGGAAATAAAAGCCTGGGAGAGCTCGGGAGAACGTTTCTGCCCGGCGCCCCGCGGGTGGCGGGGAAGAAGGAGCGGGGCGCCGGTCAGGCACGGGGGGTCGCCCTGGGGGGCGACGGGGGCCTACTTGAGGCCGAGGGTGGCGCAGGCGGCCGCGTACTTGTCGGTGCAGATCTCGTCGGCCGTGTAGACGCCGTCCTTGATGACGGTGTCCTTGATGTTGTTCTTGGTGAGCGAGACGACCGGGATCAGCACGGCCGGGACGCCCTTGGTGGTCGGGCTGTCGACCGTCGAGGTGGTGACGCCGGTGACCTTCTCGCCCTTGGCGAGGGCGACGGCCATCTTCGCCGCGGCCTCGGCCTCGGGGGCGTACGGCTTGTAGACGCTCATGAACTGCTCGCCCGCGACGATGCGCTGCACACCGGCGAGTTCGGCGTCCTGGCCGGTGACCGGGGGCAGGGTGGACAGGCCGGCGGCCTTGAGGGCGGTGATGATGCCGCCCGCCATGCCGTCGTTGGCGGAGTAGACGCCGATGACCTTGTCCTTGCCGAGCGCCGAGAGGGCGGCCGCCATGTTGGTGTTGGCGTTCTCCGGCTTCCACTCGACGGTGTCGTACTCCTTGCCGATGTTCACCTTGCCGTCGAGGACGGAGTGGGCGCCGGACTTGAAGAGCTTGGCGTTCGGGTCGGTGACCGAGCCGTTCATCATGACGATCTGGCCGTCCTTGGCCTTGTCGCCCAGCGCCTCGAGCAGCGCCTTGCCCTGGACCTTGCCGACCTCTTCGTTGTCGAAGGAGGTGTAGGCGTCGATCGGGCCTTCGGCCAGGCGGTCGTAGGCCACGACCGGGATGCCGGCCTCCTTGGCCTTCTTGACCGAGCCGGCGATGGCCTTGGAGTCCACCGCGTCGACGATGAGGACGTTCACCTTGTTGGTGATCATCGTGTCGACCTGCGAGTTCTGCGTGGTGGCGTCCTGCTTGGCGTTGGCGTAGACGACCTCGCCCTTGCCGCCGGTCAGTTCCTTGACCGTCTTCTCGATGAGCGGCTTGTCGAACTTCTCGTAGCGCGCGGTCTGGTTCTCCGGGAGCAGGAGACCGACCTTGATGGCATCCCCGGCGGCGGCTCCGGTCTCCTTGGTCTTGTCTCCGGCCTCCTTGGCACTGCCACAGGCGGCAAGCGAGACGGCCATGGCACCAGCGGCGACGGCTACGGCGGCTCTGCGCATACGCGTGTTCATTACTTGAACCTCCCTGACGAGGCCGCAACACTGCGGCCGAGGTGGGTGTGAGTCAACCCCGGCCGCAAGTTTGCCGTCAAGGAGTGAATCCTTAACGAGATGACAACGGTGCCATCCGTTATCTAACTGAAGACATGGCGGCTGGAGTTCGCACTCCACTTCCATGATCTGACAAAAGCGTCGAATCGCCCATTTCGCTGAGCACGAGGGCGAGCGCGCCCAGCACCTCGGCCCGACCGCCCAAAGAGCCCGTGAGCACCGAAAGCTGGCGGGCAGCGCTGGGAATCGCATACCTCCCCACGGATTCACGGATGGGGGCCAGGACGAGTTCACCGGCCTCCGCGAGCGAGCCGCCGAGCACCACCCGGCTCGGGTTCAGGAGGTTGCACAGACTGGCCACCCCGCTGCCCACGTGGCGGCCGACGTCGGTGATGACCCGGCGGCAGCCCGGGTCCCCGTCACGGGCCAGCTCGACCACCCGTTCCATCGTCAACTCCGGTCCGTGGCTGCCCTGGAGCAGCGGGAGCACGTACCGGGCCGCGGCGAAGGTCTCCAGGCAGCCGCGGTTCCCGCAGCGGCAGACGGGGCCCGATTCGTCGAGGGTGATGTGCCCGATCTCGCCCGCCGTGCCGCCCGGGCCGCGGTAGATCTGGCCGTTGATCACCAGCCCTGCGCCGACGCCGCTGGCCACCTTGATGTAGGCGAGGTCCTTCACTCCCCGCCCGCTCCCCCAAACGAGTTCTCCGAGGGCTCCGAGGTTCGCGTCGTTGTCCACGTACACGGGCACGCCGAGGCGCCGCGAGAGCTCCTCGCGCGGGTTGATCCCGGCCCAGCCCGGCAGGATCGCGGTCGAGCCGAGGGTCCCGGACTCCACGTCGATCGGGCCGGGGACGCCGAGGCCGACGCCGATGGCCTTGTGCAGGCTCACCCCCAGGCCGGCGATCAGCCGTCCGACCAGCGCTTCCGCCCGGTCGAAGCCCTCCACCCAGGAGGCGTCCACGTCCAGCGGCTCGGCCTCCTCGGCCAGCACCTGGTGGGCGAGGTTGCCGACGGCCACCCGCAGGTGCGTGTGGCCGAAGTCCACGCCGATCACGATGCCCGCATCGCCGCTGAGCGACACGCTGCGGGCCCGCCGGCCGCCCGCCGAGGTGTCGGTGACCTCGACGGTCCCGCCCTCCTTGAGCTCGCGGACGATGTTGGAGACCGTGGCCGCCGACAGTCCGGTGGTCCGGGCGATCTCCGCCTGGGTCAGCGAACCCGCGAGCCGCACCGCCCGCACGACCCGTTCGAGATTCGCGCGATGCAGCGAGGACTGCGATCCGGGAGTCTGCACGACTCATCCACTCCTGCCCATAAGCGACGGCCAGCCGTCGCCCCCCGGCCGGGGACGGCTGTACGCTCCGAGACCCCAGCGTCTCTCCAACTTGTGAACCTTAAGTCGAGCCTTTGCACATCCAGACGTCAAGAGGCTGACACAGCACCACATCACCCTTATCGACCAAAAAGGGGAGAGAACGGTCGTCGAGATCGTGTTACGGTCGCTGAGGCGCCGGCCTCTGCGGCCGTTTACCTGAGCGCGCACGGCCGCGGGGATCCGTCGCGCCTCCGTGCGTTTCGCGTCGCCCCTTCCTTCCGCATGTCCTGATCCTTCTGTCAGGCATACGTCATCCATGCCCCCGGCGCATCCCGTGCCCCCTGTGCGCACGCCGCGCCCCCTCGTGACCACTCCACGTAACCGTGCGGCTCCGCGCTATCGGGCGCGTGGCACCTACCGAACGAGGGGCTCATGGCCGGGCACCTGGCCGGCCCTGTGCCGGGAGGCGGAGAAGGAAGCCCGCTCCGCCACCGGCTCGGGGCGGGCGTCCCTACTTGAGCGTGGCCGAGGTCAGCCCGGCCTGGATCTGGCGCTGGAACGACAGGTAGACCGCCAGCATCGGGATGACGGCGATGGTGGCGCCGGCGAACAGCACCGGCAGGTCCGTCTCGTAGCCCATCTGGTACTGGAGCTGGATGAGCCCCTGCGTGAGCATGTAGCGCTCGGGCTCACCGCTCGTCTGCGGCTGCATCAGCACGGCGGGCAGGATGTACTGGTTCCACTGGCCCAGGACGTTGAAGATGCCGACGCTGATCAGGCCGGGCTTGGCCATCGGCAGCATCACCTGGAAGAAGATGCGGGTGTCGGAGGCCCCGTCGATGACCGCCGCTTCGTGGATCGCCGTGGGCAGCGTCCGGAAGAAGGAGTGCATGAAGAAGACGGTGAACGGCATCGAGTAGGCGACGTACACCAGGATCAGGCCCTGGTAGGTGTTCAGCATGTCGAAGCGCTTGACCATGAAGAACAGCGGCACGAGCGCCAGGAACACCGGGAACATCGCCCCGCTGACGAAGAAGTAGTAGATGATCCGGTTGCCCTTGAAGGGGTAGCGGGCCAGGACGTACGCGGCCATCGAGCCGAACAGCATGGTCAGCGGCACCGAGAACACCAGCACGATGAGGGTGTTGGCGAAGTAGCCGCCGATGCCCTTGTCCCAGGCCCGGCCGAAGGCGTCGAAATGCCAGTTGGAGGGCCAGCTGAGGGCCGAGCCGCCGATCTGCGCGTCGGTCTTGAAGGCGCCGAGCGCCAGCCAGATCAGCGGGAGCACGATCATTATCGCCCACAGGGCGAGGAACCCGTGCGAGAAGACGTTGAGGACCACGCCCTCGGAGCGGCGCGGGCTGCCCTCCCCCGTCCGGCCGGTCTTTCCCGACCGCTCCGCGGCGTCTTCGCCCGGAGCCTTGATCACTGTGGTCATGGTGGTCTCCCGCTCAGAACTCGATGCGCTCGCGGCGGGTGGCACGCAGCGTGATGACGGAGAGGATCATGGTCAGGACGAGCATGACCACGCCCATGGCGCAGGCGTAGCCGCTCTTGCCGAAGTACAGGAAGTTGCGCATCAGCACCGTCGCCATGACCTCGCTGTGGTGGTCGGGTCCGCCGCCGAACTGGCCCGAGGTCATGGTCGACACGAGGACGAACATGTCCATCGCGGCGATGCCCAGGTAGACCGCGGAGGTCTGCACAGAATCCCACAGGAGGGGCAGCGTGACCTTGAAGAAGGTCTGGGCGCGCCCGGCGCCGTCGAGCAGGGCGGCCTCGTAGATGTCCTTCGGGACGGACTGCATGGCGGCCGAGAACAGCACGAGGTAGAAGCCGACGCCGTGCCAGACGACCACGAACAGCAGGCACCAGAGCACGAAGGAGGGCTCGTTGAGCCATTCGACGGGGTGCTGCGCGGAGATCAGGCCGAGCTTGATGAGGAAGCCGTTGAGCAGGCCGCCCTCGTCGCTGCGGTAGATCGCGCCGAAGAGGACGGCGAGGATGGCGAGGGACAGGACCTGGGGGAAGAAGTAGACGACCTTGTAGAAGCGCGAACCGCCGACGCCCTGGACTCCGCCGGCCCCGCTGCGCCCTCCCGCGTTCACCATGAAGGCGAAGAAGAGGGCGAGCAGGATGGTGATCACCGGGACGAACACCAGGAGCAGCAGGTTGTGCCAGAGTGCGCCGCGGAAGACCTCGTCCTGCAGCAACGTCGCGTAGTTGTCCAGGCCGACGAAATCGAACGTCGGGGACTGCCCCGTCCAGTTGGTGAAGGAATAGCCGAACGTCTGCACGTACGGCCAGATGACGAAGGCCAAGTACAGCGCGAGGGGCGCGAAGAGGAAGCCGGTGATGAAACCGGCCCGCCCCTTGCTCTGGGCTACGTGGCTCATGGTGTCCGTCCCTGCGGTCTCAGCTGCGGCGGTTGTTCTTGGCGTTCGGGTCCTTGGCCGCCTTGTCTACCGCAGCCTGGGCCCGCTTGATCCACTCCTTTGGCTGGATCCGCTGCGCCATCAGCTCATTGGACGCGTTCTGGATCTCCGTGTCCATTTCGCTGTACCAGTCGGGGTAGCGGTAGCTGAAGGTCTGGGTGCCCGCCGCCTTGAGCGCGTCCACCGCCGACTGGGTGCCCGGGCGCAGCTTGACGCTGGGGTCCACGCCGTCCTTGACGACGGTGAGCGAATTGGCCTGCTGGGCGAAGATCGTCGACCATTCGCGGGAGAGCATCGAGCGGAGGAACTCCAGGCCGCCGGCCTTGTTGGCGGCCTTCTCCGGGACGATGAAGGGCTCGTCGACGCCGGCCCGGATCGCCTCGAAGGGCAGCTTGCTGTCGGCGAGCAGGGGCACCGGCAGGAACTTCATGTCGAAGTCCTCCGGGGTCTGCTTCAGCTGCTCGTTCTCCAGCCAGGAGCCGGAGGGGATGAAGGCGGCCTTGTACTGGTTCCAGGCGGTCTGGGACTCCGTGTGGGTGAGGCCGTTGGTGCCCGGCATCAGCAGGCCCTTCTCCACCACCTCGTAGACCGCCTCGACCGCGGCGAGGGCGGCCGGGTTGCCCTCGAAGGCGTTCGGCTCGAGGTGGTCGATCGCCTTCATGGCGTCCAGACCGCCCTTCTTGGCGATCAGGTCCATGATGACCACGTTGATGTAGTACGGGTACTTGCCCTGGTGGGCGAGGCCGCCGATGCCCGCTTCCTTGGCCTTGGTGCAGACGGCCAGGAACTCGTCCCAGGTCTTCGGCGGCGTCCAGCCCTTCTCCTTGAAGAGCTTGCCTGAGTACCAGAAGCCGAAGACGGCGTAGACGTACTTCAGGGTGACGAACTTGCCGCCCATGGTGCCCTGTTCGACGGCTCCGGCGACCAGGGTGTCGCGCACCTTCTTGGTCGGGTCGTCGAGGGAGGGCGCGTCGAGCACGGCGGTGAGGTCGGCGAGCTGGTTGCCCTTGGCGAGGACGTCCAGCTTGATCTGCTGGGCGCCGGAGTCGTCGATGACGTCCGGCGGGTTGCCGCCGTTGAAGCGCGGCTGGAGCTTGGCGGTGATCTCCTGGGTGCCCAGGTGGGAGCTGGTCGTGCCCCACTTCTTGTCGAAGGCGGCCTCCCAGGCCTTGGCGTAGTCGTCGCCGAACCCGCCCTTGAAGACGACGACGTCCAGCTTGCTGCCCTTGGCGACGCCGAAGGGGTTCTCCTTGGAGACGACCCCCTTGTCGGGGCCCTTGGTGCTCTCCTCGCCGCCGGAGGCGCAGGCGGACAGGAAGCTCATCGTCGGCACCGTGATCAGTCCGAGTGCTGCGGAACGCTTGATCAGATCACGGCGCCCGAGGCCCTCACCAGTGGATCCCATGCTCATGTCCTCGCCTTCGTCAGAAGTGTGAAGGAGGCCGGGACGTCACGGCGGTTGCCGTGCGTGCGGACATCGCCGCAGGTCCCCGCCCATCCCCCCGGTCCGGGCCGCTGACTCGCGGTGATCCGGACGGGCACAGGTATAGTCCACTTCCGCTCACGTGAGCAAGATCATGCACACGGATGGCGGCCAGCTTTTCCGAGTTGAGACCTGGCCGACACCTGGGCCGCGGGCCGGACAAGCGGAAGGGCCGTATCCCCTTGACGGGGGATACGGCCCTGTGGCACCGGTCGGACCGGTCCGCGGTGGTGCTTAGCCGCGGATCAGGTTGCGGAGCACGTACTGCATGATGCCGCCGTTGCGGTAGTAGTCCGCCTCACCCGGCGTGTCGATGCGGACGACCGCGTCGAACTCCACGCCCGTGTCGGTGGTGACCTTGACGGTGCGCGGGGTGGTGCCGTTGTTCAGCTCCTCCACACCGGTGAAGGAGAAGGTCTCCTCGCCGGTGAGGCCCAGGGAGGCCGCGGTGGCGCCCTCGGGGAACTGCAGGGGCAGGACGCCCATGCCGATCAGGTTGGAGCGGTGGATGCGCTCGTAGGACTCGGCGATGACGGCCTTGACGCCGAGCAGCGCGGTGCCCTTGGCCGCCCAGTCGCGCGAGGAGCCGGAGCCGTACTCCTTGCCGGCCAGGATGACCAGCGGGATGCCGGCGGCCTGGTAGTTCTGCGAGGCGTCGTAGATGAAGGAGACCGGCGCGCCCTCGACGGTGAAGTCGCGGGTGAAGCCGCCCTCGGTGCCCGGCGCGATCTGGTTGCGCAGGCGGATGTTGGCGAAGGTACCGCGGATCATGACCTCGTGGTTGCCGCGGCGGGAACCGTACGAGTTGAAGTCGCGGCGCTCGACGCCGTGCTCGGTGAGGTACGTGCCGGCCGGGGTGTCGGCCTTGATCGCACCGGCCGGGGAGATGTGGTCGGTGGTGACCGAGTCGCCCAGCTTCGCCAGCACGCGGGCGCCGGCGATGTCGGAGACCGGGGTGGTCTCCATCGTCATGCCCTCGAAGTAGGGGGGCTTGCGCACGTAGGTGGACTGCGGGTCCCACTCGAACGTGTTGCCGGTCGGGATCGACAGCGCCTGCCACTGGGCGTCGCCCGCGAAGACGTCCTGGTAGGACTTGTTGAACATGTCCTCGCCGATGGCGTTCGCCACGACGTCGTTGACCTCGGCCTCGGAGGGCCAGATGTCCTTGAGGAAGACCGGCTTGCCCTCGGTGTCGGTGCCGATGGCCTCGGTGGTGATGTCCACCTTCATGGAGCCCGCGATGGCGTACGCGACGACCAGCGGCGGGGACGCCAGGTAGTTCATCTTGACGTCGGGGTTGATCCGGCCCTCGAAGTTGCGGTTGCCGGAGAGCACCGAGGTGACCGCGAGGTCGTGCTCGTTGATCGCCTTCGAGATCTCCTCGTCCAGCGGACCGGAGTTGCCGATGCAGGTGGTGCAGCCGTACCCGACGAGGTTGAAGCCCATCTTGTCGAGGTACGGGGTCAGGCCGGCCTTGTCGAAGTAGTCGGTGACGACCTTCGAGCCCGGGGCCAGGGTGGTCTTGACCCAGGGCTTGCGGGTCAGGCCCTTCTCGACCGCCTTCTTGGCCACGAGCGCCGCGGCGACCATGACGTAGGGGTTCGAGGTGTTGGTGCAGGAGGTGATCGCGGCGACGGTGACGGCGCCGTGGTCGATCTCGAAGGAGGAGCCGTCGGCCAGGGTGACCAGGGTCGGCTTCGACGGGGCGCCGTTCGGGTGGTTCGCCGGGGCGTCGGAGGCCGGGAAGGACTCCTTGCCCGCCTCGTCCACGTCGTCCACGTAGTTGCGCACGTCCTGGGCGAACTGCTGCGCGGCGTTGGCGAGGACGATGCGGTCCTGCGGGCGCTTGGGGCCGGCGATGGAGGGGACGACCGTGGAGAGGTCGAGCTCCAGCTTCTCGGAGAAGTCCGGCTCGGCGGCCGGGTCCAGCCACAGGCCCTGCTCCTTGGCGTACGCCTCGACCAGGGCGACCTGCTGGGCGTCGCGGCCCGTCAGGCGCAGGTACTTCAGCGTCTCGTCGTCGATCGGGAAGATCGCGGCGGTGGAGCCGAACTCCGGCGACATGTTGCCGATGGTGGCGCGGTTCGCGAGGGAGGTGGCGGCGACGCCCTCACCGTAGAACTCGACGAACTTGCCGACGACGCCGTGCTTGCGCAGCATCTCGGTGATCGTGAGCACCAGGTCGGTGGCGGTGGTGCCGGTCGGCAGCTCGCCGGTCAGCTTGAAGCCCACGACGCGCGGGATCAGCATGGAGACCGGCTGGCCGAGCATCGCGGCCTCGGCCTCGATGCCGCCGACGCCCCAGCCCAGCACGCCCAGGCCGTTGACCATGGTGGTGTGCGAGTCGGTGCCGACGAGGGTGTCGGGGTAGGCCTGGCCGTTACGGACCATGACCGTGCGGGCCAGGTGCTCGATGTTGACCTGGTGGACGATGCCGGTGCCCGGGGGGACGACCTTGAACTCGTCGAAGGCGGTCTGGCCCCAGCGCAGGAACTGGTAGCGCTCCTTGTTGCGGCCGTACTCCAGCTCGACGTTCTGGGCGAACGCCTCGTTGGTGCCGAACTTGTCGGCGATGACCGAGTGGTCGATGACCAGCTCGGCCGGGGCCAGCGGGTTGATCTTGGACGGGTCGCCGCCGAGGGCCTTGACGGCCTCGCGCATCGTGGCGAGGTCCACGACGCAGGGAACGCCGGTGAAGTCCTGCATGATCACGCGGGCCGGCGTGAACTGGATCTCCTGGCTGGGCTGGGCCTGGGAGTCCCAGCCGCCGAGCGCCCGGATGTGGTCGGCGGTGATGTTCGCGCCGTCCTCGGTGCGGAGCAGGTTCTCCAGCAGGACCTTCAGGCTGTAGGGAAGGCGCGCGGCGCCCTCGACCTTGTCCAGCCGGAAGATCTCGTACGACTCGTCGCCCACCTGCAGCGTGCTGCGGGCGTCGAAGCTGTTCGCCGACACGACAGTCTCCTTCATGCATGAATTTCGCGCGTATGACCGCATCCTGCCGCCACGCCCCTTGGCCAATCCGCTAAGGTCAGGCTAAGTTAGGTAACCCTTACCAGCGGGGGCGGCTGCGGTACGCCTTCGGCAGATATCTCGATGTCGAGATAACTCTAGTACATGTCGGGGGGCGGGGACGAGGCACGCACCCCCAGGGATGTGGGGACGGCGCGCCGCGCCGGCCATTCCGCATACCCGGACGCGACCGGCACGACCGGCCCGGACCCCGCTGCGTCGGCAATCCGTTCGGGGTGGGGGGTGACGGCGGTCACGGGGGCGGGGCCCGGCCGGCCCGGGCGCCGTGTACGCCGGGAATCGCGAGCGGGAGTTGACCGCGTCGCGAGTGTGGGTGCACCTGGGGGTACACCCGCGCCGGGAAGCGCTTGCGACGCACGGCACCGCGCGTGCGCCCGCGACGGCCGGGCATAAGCGGGGCACGGCCGGGACATAGCCGGGACACGGACGGGCGCGCCCGAAGGATGGCGGGGCGGGTCTCCGCACATGCGCAGCGACACCTCACCCGAGGGGCCAAATGGGGCAGACAACTGCAAATGGCCTCACCCGTCCGCCCACCCCACCATGGGATCTGACGGTCGGTAACACCCGTTCGGCCTACCCCACGCGATCAACATCTCATATCTGAGATACGGTGCAGCCATGGCAGACGATTACCTCGTACGCATCGGCAAGCTCATCCGTGACGCCCGGCAGCACCGGGGCTGGACACAGAGTCAGCTCGCGGACGCGCTGGGCACCAGCCAGAGCGCCGTGAACCGGATCGAGCGCGGCAACCAGAACATCAGCCTTGAGATGATCGCCCGCATCGGCGAGGCGCTCGACAGCGAAATCGTCTCTCTCGGCTACGCCGGCCCGATGCACCTGCGCGTCGTCGGCGGCCGCCGGCTGTCCGGTGCCATCGACGTCAAGACGAGCAAGAACGCCTGTGTCGCCCTGCTGTGCGCCTCGTTGCTCAACAAGGGCCGTACCGTGCTGCGGCGCGTCGCCCGCATCGAGGAGGTCTACCGCCTCCTCGAGGTCCTCGGCTCCATCGGCGTGCGCACCCGCTGGATCAACGACGGCGTGGACCTCGAGCTGATCCCGCCGGCCCGCCTCGACATGGAGGCCATGGACGCGGACGCGGCGCGCCGGACCCGGAGCATCATCATGTTCCTGGGTCCCCTGCTGCACCGCATGGACCAGTTCCGCCTCCCGTACGCGGGCGGCTGCGACCTCGGCACCCGCACCATCGAGCCGCACATGATCGCCCTGCGCCGCTTCGGCCTGGACATCACCGCGACCGAGGGCATCTACCACGCGCAGGTCGCCACCGGCGTCTCCCCCGACCGCCCGATCGTGCTGACCGAGCGCGGGGACACCGTCACCGAGAACGCCCTCCTGGCCGCCGCCCGGCACGACGGCGTCACGGTCATCCGCAACGCGTCCTCCAACTACATGGTCCAGGACCTGTGCTTCTTCCTGGAGGCGCTGGGCGTCAAGGTCGAGGGCATCGGCACCACGACCCTGACCGTCCACGGCATCCCGAACATCGACGTGGACGTGGACTACTCCCCCTCCGAGGACCCGGTCGAGGCGATGAGCCTGCTCGCCGCCGCCGTCGTCACGGAGTCGGAGCTGACCATCCGCCGGGTCCCGATCGAGTTCATGGAGATCGAGCTCGCGGTGCTCGAGGAGATGGGCCTGGACCACGACCGCTCCGCGGAGTACAGCGCCGACAACGGCCGCACCCGCCTGGTCGACCTCACGGTCCGCCCCTCCAAGCTCGAAGCCCCGATCGACAAGATCCACCCGATGCCGTTCCCCGGGCTGAACATCGACAACGTCCCGTTCTTCGCGGCCATCGCGGCCGTGGCCCAGGGCCAGACCCTGATCCACGACTGGGTGTACGACAACCGCGCCATCTACCTGACCGACCTCAACCGCCTCGGCGGCCGCCTCCAACTCCTGGACCCCCACCGCGTCCTGGTGGAGGGCCCCACCCGCTGGCGCGCGGCGGAGATGATGTGCCCGCCGGCCCTGCGCCCGGCGGTGGTCGTCCTCCTCGCGATGATGGCGGCGGAGGGCACCTCGGTGCTCCGCAACGTCTACGTCATCAACCGCGGCTACGAGGAACTGGCCGAGCGACTCAACTCGGTGGGCGCCCAGATCGAGATCTTCCGGGACATCTGAGCCGCGACGCGGTCACCCCCTCGGCTCCCGCTGCCCCGCCGGGCCGGCCCACCGCGGCATTCGGCCCCGGTGGCCGGAATCCTCGCCATCACCGGCCGGGGACCGGCAGAATCGGGGTTCCGGTACGCGAACGAGGGGGACGGCCATGGCGGTTGGGGCGGGGACGGGCGTCGGAACCGAGGTGCCCGCGCTGGCGGGGGTGCCGTTGCTGGGGTCGCTCTTCGAGCTGAAGTCGGACTCGCTCGGCACCTATCTGCGGGCCCGGCAGGAGCACGGGGACGTCGTACGGATCGTCGCCGGGCCGCCCGGGCTGCGGGCCGAGCTGTACTGCGTGTTCTCCGCGGAGGGGGCGCAGCAGGTGCTCGCCTCGGAGTCGGCCAACTTCCGCAAGGACAACCGCTTCTACCAGGAGATCCGCGACTCCTTCGGCAACGGGCTGCTGACCAGCCAGGACGAGGACTACCTGCGCCAGCGCCGGCTGGTCCAGCCGCTGTTCACCCGGCGCCGGGTGGACGGGTACGCGGGGGCCGTCGCCGCCGAGACGCAGGCCGTCGTCGACTCCTGGGAGCAGGCCCCGAACGGTGTCGTCGACGTGACCGACCAGATGATGCACCTGGCGCTGCGGGCGGTCGCCCGGATCCTGTTCGGCACCGACGTGGAGGCCACCGTCGACGTCGTCGACCGGTGCTTTCCGGTCATCACGGACTACGTGCTGCGCCGCGGCTACTCCCCCGCCAACCTCCCGCGCAGCTGGCCGACCCCGGCCAACAGGCGGGCGGCCGCGGCGATGGACGAGCTGTACGCGGTCTGCGACAAGATCATCGGTGCGCGGCGCACCGAGCCCGCGGACGGCCTCGGCGACGGACCGGGCGACGGCGGCGGGGGGCGGCGCCGGCGAGGACCTGCTGACGCTGCTCGCGGCCGCCAAGAGCTCGGACGACGCCGAGTTCGACGTCTCCGAGCTGCGCGACCAGGTGCTGATCTTCCTGCTCGCCGGGCACGAGACGACCGCCACCTCCCTGGCCTTCGCCCTGCACCTGCTGGCCCGTCACCCCGAGGAGCAGGACCGGGCGCGCCAGGAGATCACCCGTGTCCTGGGCGACCGTACGCCCGAGGCCGCCGACCTGGAGCGGCTCCCCTACCTGACCCGGGTCCTGAAGGAAACGATGCGGCTCTACCCGGCCGCCCCGGTCATCGGCCGCAACGCCGTCGCCGCCACCGAGATCGACGGGCACACCATCCCGGCGGGCGCGAACGTGATCCTGGCGCCGTGGGTGACGCACCGCCATCCGCTCCACTGGCCGGACCCGGACCGCTTCGACCCGGAGCGTTTCACCGCGCAGGCCGAGGCCGGCCGCCCGCGCTACGCCTGGTTCCCGTTCGGCGGCGGGCCGCGCGCGTGCATCGGGCAGCACTTCTCGATGCTGGAGTCGGTGATCGCGCTGGCGATGATCCTGCGGGCGTACGAGTTCGAGGCCGTGGACACCGAGATCCCCGTCAGCGCCGGCATCACCCTGCGGCCGGCCGGCCCGGCGCGCTGCCGGGTGCGTCGCGTGGAGCACTAGGGGGTGTCTGACGGAGGTCCGCGGCGTCGCGGTGCCCGGCACGCACTCTCGCCGCACCGGCCGAAAGCCCAAGTACGTCCAGTACGGGGG
>NZ_JBEZLA010000019.1:0-109552 GCF_040651925.1 Streptomyces sp. NPDC048349
GCCCCCGTACTGGACGTACTTGGGCTTTCGGCCGGTGCGGCGAGAGTGCGTGCCGGGCACCGCGACGCCGCGGACCTCCGTCAGACACCCCCTAGACCTCTGACCGGAAAGGTGTGCCGGTTCGCGGCGTCCGGTGCGGTGCATCGCAAGGCGGAGGGCGGCCGCGGCTCGTACGGGAGGTACCTGCGTGGCCCGACGACGCGGCGAGGTGCTGCGCCGTGCCGGGCGTCGTGATGCGGTGAACCTTTACACGGTCAGAGCGCTAGCGTCCGGGCGCCGGGGGCCCCGCGGGGCCCCTCGCCACCCGGGTGGCGAGGGGCCCTGCGGCCTTCCGTACGCTGCCCGCTCACACGGTGCTTCTGAGGGGGACGGGCTGATGGAACGCAGGCGGGGCCGCAAGCGCGGTATCTGGGCGGTCGTGTTGCTGGTGGCCGGCGGGCTGCTGGTGCTCGGCGGGACGGCCTGGGGGGCGGTGTCGGGGTCCGGGGACCTCCCCGAGGTGGTCTACGACAAGGTGGTCGTCCGGAGCGAGAACATGCGGCCGACGTACGAGCCGGGGGACACGGGCTGGTTCTCCATGGGCGCGGACGGCGAGAACTTCGAGGTCTCGCGCGGGGACGTGGTGCTCGTGTCGGTCCCGGAATGGGTGCCGGACGGGCTGCTGTTGTCGCGGGCGGTGGCGGTCGGCGGGGACCGGATCGAGTACCGGCGGGGCGAGAGCACGCTCAGGCTCAACGGGCAGCCGCTGGAGGAGCCGTACCTCCTGGACCGATCGCACCCGTCGAGCGTGCCCTTCGACGTGACGGTGCCCGCGGGGCGGGTGTTCCTCATGGGCGACAACCGGATGAACTCCAACGACTCCTCGCTGCACCCCGACGGGCAGGACCGGGGCACGCTCGCGAAGTCGACGGTGCGCGGCGTGCAGGTCGCGCGCCCGACGGGCCTCGTGGTCGCGGGCGGGGCCGCCGTGGTCGGGACCCTGGTGTTCCTGGCCGGGGGCGGACTGGGGATCTGGGCGCTGGTGCTGCGCCGCCGGCGGCGGGCCGTTCCGGCGGTACCGGCGTGGCCGGCGGCCTGAGTCTCGAGCTCGGATCGCCGGTCGCCCCTGCTGACCGCCCCTGGTGATCGCCCCGGGACGCCGGAAGGCCCCTGCGCCGCCGTGTGCGGCGCAGGGGCCTCGTGGATGTCCGCGGACTACTTGGCGGCGTCCGGGCGGTAGATGTCCGGCTCCAGGTAGATCACCCGGGCGATCGGGACGGCCGCGCGGATGCGGGCCTCGGCGGCGTTGATGGCGTCCGCCACCTCCCTCGCGGAGTCGTCGTGCTGGACGGCGATCTTGGCGGCGACCAGCAGCTCCTCCGGGCCCAGGTGCAGGGTGCGCATGTGGATCACCCTGGTGACGGTCTCGCCGTCCACGAGCGCGGCGTTGATCTTCTCGACCTCATCGGTGCCCGCGGACTCGCCGAGCAGCAGGGACTTGGTCTCCGCGGCAAGGACGATCGCGATGATGATGAGCAGGGCGCCGATGCAGAGGGTGCCGATGCCGTCCCAGACGCCGTCGCCGGTGATGAGCGCGAGGCCGACGCCCCCGAGGGCCAGCACCAGGCCGACGAGCGCGCCGAGGTCCTCCAGCAGGACCACGGGCAGCTCGGGGGCCTTGGCCCGCTTGATGAACTCGCGCCACGACAGCGTGCCGCGGATCTCGTTCGACTCCTTGATGGCGGTGCGGAACGAGAACGACTCGGCGATGATCGCGAAGACGAGCACGCCGACGGGCCAGTACCAGGCCTCGATCGCGTGCGGGTGCTTGATCTTCTCGTATCCCTCGTAGATGGCGAACATGCCACCGACGGAGAACAGCACGATGGAGACGAGGAACGCGTAGATGTAGCGCTCGCGCCCGTACCCGAAGGGGTGTTGCGGCGTCGCCTCGCGCTGGGCCTTCTTCCCGCCCAGGAGCAGCAGCCCCTGGTTCCCGGAGTCCGCCAGCGAGTGGACGCTTTCGGCGAGCATCGAGGAGGATCCGCTGAAGAGGAACGCCACGAATTTGGCTACAGCGATGGCGAGGTTGGCGGCGAGTGCCGCCACGATCGCCTTGGTACCGCCCGACGCGCTCATGGGTGCTGGGTGTCCTTCCTGGCCGCTGGCTTCCGGCCGCACATTGTTGCAGCTCCCGCGCCGGAGGCCGCGTCAGACCACCACGGTGGCACGGAAGACGGTGCCGGTTCCGGACAGTTCGACCTTTTCGCCCGCCGACACGAAGACGGACTCGCCGGGAGCCAGGGGCAGTTCGCCGACGCGCGGGGAACCGGCCGTGCACAGCAGGATCTGCGGGGCGTCCTGTGCGAGCACGCGCGAGGCCGCCCCGGGTGCGAGGAGGTAGCGGGAGAGCCGGAACTCGTCGATGGGGGCCTCGTAGACCTCCTCGCCGTCGCCTTCGGGGCGCAGGACGTTCGGGTCGCCGGACTCGAACTTCACGATCTTCAGCAGCTCGGGGACGTCCACGTGTTTGGGGGTGAGCCCGGCCCGCAGCACGTTGTCGGAGTTGGCCAGCAACTCCACGCCCAGGCCCCCGATGTAGGCGTGCGGGACGCCCGCTCCGAGGAACACCGCCTCGCCGGGCTGGAGTCGGAAGTGGTTGAGCAGCATCGCCGCGATGACGCCCGGGTCGCCGGGGTAGTCGTGGACGAGGTGCGCGTACGGGGCGTACGGACCGCCCAGGCGCTCGGCGGCGGCCGCGGTCTCGGTGACGGTGTGGGCCATCTCCTCGCGGTCGGCGGTCAGTACGGCGGTGAGCACCTCGCGCAGGGCGGCGTCCTCGGGATGGGCGCGCAGCAGGTCGGCGTACGGCTTGAGGGAACCGACCCCGAGGCCTTCGAGCAGATCGGCGGAGTGCAGCGGGGGCCGGAAGCCGCACAGCCCGTCGAACGGGGTGAGCGCGCACAGCATTTCGGGCTTGTGGTTGGGGTCCTTGTAGTTGCGGTGGGCCGCGTCCATCGGGATGCCGCGCCGCTCCTCGTCCTCGAACCCGGCCTTGGCCTGGGCGAGGTCGGGGTGGACCTGGAGGGACAGGGGGGCGCCGGCGGCGAGGATCTTGAGGAGGAAGGGCAGCCGGGGGCCGAACCGGGCGACGCAGGCGGCGCCCAGTTCGCCCACGGGGTCGGCGGCGATGACGTCCGAGAGGGCCTTCTCCCCGGTTCCGCGGTCGATGCGGGAGGGTGCGCCCGGGTGGGCGCCCATCCACATCTCGGCCTGGGGCTCACCGGTGGGCTCGACGCCGAGCAGGTGGGGGAGGGCGGTGGTCGATCCCCAGGCATAGGGGCGGATCGTGTTCGTCAGGCGGTCCATCGTCGTCTTCCTGGATAGAGCCGGGTACGGACGTGTACCTCAGCTGTGTCCCCCGGAAGCCAACGCCAGGTAGGCGGTGGCGAAATCCGTGACGGCGAGGAGTTCGGCGAGCTGTTCCAGCTCCACGCCCTCCTCCGGTTCGAGCTCGCTGACGGCCGTGTCGTGGCTGAGGGCGAGCTCGCGTGCGGCGGGGGCGGCGGTGAGGCCGCCGGCCGGCCGGTCACGCAGCAGGACGACGCGGGCGCGCAGGGCCTGGGGCTCTTCGACCCGGTCACGGAAGAAGTCTTCGGGATCCGCCCCGGCGGCGAACGAACCGGCGAGCAGCACGCCGTGGGCGGGGAGCGCCTCGGGCAGGACCGCGGCCAGCGCCGGCCGGCCGGCGAGCTCGGCGAGGGTCGCGGCGAAGCGGCGGCCCGCGGGGCCGGCGCCGGCGCCCTCGCTCCAGATGAGCGGGAGGCTGTCGGCCAGCTCGGCGGCGAGGGTCTTGGCCGGGTTGGAGTAGGTGGCGATGGCGGGCCCGCAGCGCTCGGCGGTGCGGTCGAGCCGGTCGGCGACGAGCTGGAGGGTCTCGGGGGCGGCGCTGATGAGGCCGACCTTGTCGAGGAGGACCAGCAGGGGGGTCAGCAGGGCCCATAGGGCGCCGGGTCCGGCCGCGGCGGACTCGTCGTACTCCTGGTACGGGGCTTTGGCCATCGGTACGAGGAGTCCGTGCGCGCCGTCCACGGCCTCGCTCAGCGGTGAGCGCTCGGGGGCGACGGCGACGACGTTGCAGCCGCGCCTGTAGGCCTGTTCGGCGAGGACGGCGAGGCCCGGCTCGGTGCCGTCGGTGGTGGCGATGAGCAGCAGGTCGACGGGCCCGGCCCAGCCGGGCAGGGTCCAGCGCAGGGCGCCGGAGGCGTGCGCGACGCCGGTGGGGTCCAGGCGGGTGACGGGCGCGGAGGCTCCGGCGAGCGCGCCGAGCAGGTCCGCGACGCCGGTGGCGGCGGTGCCGGGACCGGCGATCAGGACGGCGCGCGGGCGGCCGTCCGGGCGCAGGTCACCGAGGCCCGCCTCGGTCGCGTGCCGGACTGCGGTACGGACTCTGGCCCCGGCCTCCGCGGCGCCTCGGAGCAGGCCCCGCCGGTCGGCGCGGGCGAGATCGTCCGGTGCGTCGAGGAGCGACTCGTCGAGCATGGCGGCCTCCGGCGGTGTCGGCGCGGGTGGGGTCAGGCGGGGCGGCGGGCCTCGTCCACGAGGAGGACCGGGATACCGTCACGGACCGGGTACGCGAGGCCGCAGTCCTGGCCGGTGCAGATCAGCTCGGGAGCCGTCTCGTCGGCCGACTTGTCCTCGAGGGGCGCGTGGCAGGCGGGGCAGGCGAGGATCTCCAGAAGACCGGCTTCGAGCGGCATGGGGCGGGGTTCCCTTCGGGGATGCGGATGGTTCTGCGGTGCGGCGAGGTCAGCGTACCGCCGAGTCACCTGCGGTGCGGCCTGACCGGGCTGGGGTGGGGCGCCGTTGCGGGGAACCCGGCTGCGCCGGGCACCGCACTGCGCCCGGAGGCGCGCCTCACACCCCGGCGGGGCTGGAATGTGCCCGAGCCGGGCTCTTCCGGTCGCGCCGGGCTCTTCCGGTCGCGCCGGGCGGGGCCGGAGAGCAGCACAGCGCCGAACTCCAGCCCCGTCGGCTTCCGGTGTCAGGCGCGGATCAGGGCCAGGACCTCGTCGCGGACCTCGGCCAGAGTCGCCTCGTCACGGGCCTCCACGTTCAGGCGCAGCAGCGGCTCGGTGTTGGAGGCGCGGACGTTGAACCACCAGTCGGCGCCCGTCGCGGTCAGGCCGTCGAGCTCGTCCACCGCGACGTCCTCGCGGCTGCCGTAGGCGGCCTTGACCGCGGCCAGTCGGCCCGCCTGGTCGGCGACCGTCGAGTTGATCTCCCCCGAACCCGCGTAGCGGTCGTAGGAGGCCACCAGCTGCGACAGCGGACCCTCCTGCCCGCCCAGCGCCGCCAGCACGTGCAACGCGGCCAGCATGCCGGTGTCCGCGTTCCAGAAGTCCTTGAAGTAGTAGTGCGCCGAGTGCTCACCACCGAAGATCGCACCCGTCTTCGCCATCTCCTCCTTGATGAAGGAGTGCCCCACCCGGGTACGTACCGGCGTCCCGCCGTTCTCCCGCACCACCTCCGGCACCGACCACGAGGTGATCAGATTGTGGATCACCGTGCCCGATCCCCCGTTGCGGGCCAGCTCGCGCGCCGCGACCAGCGCGGTGATCGCCGACGGGGAGACGCCCTCGCCCCGCTCGTCCACGATGAAACACCGGTCCGCGTCCCCGTCGAACGCGATCCCCAGGTCCGCGCCCTCCGCCAGCACCCGCGCCTGCAGATCGACGATGTTCTTCGGATCCAGCGGATTCGCCTCGTGGTTGGGGAACGTGCCGTCCAGCTCGAAGTACATCGGCACCACCTCCAGCGGCAGGCCCTCGAACACCGTCGGAACGGTGTGGCCGCCCATGCCGTTGCCCGCGTCCACCACCACCTTCAGCCGCCGGATCGCCGCCAGGTCCACCAGGCCCCGCAGGTGCTCGGCATAACCGGTCAGGGTGTCCTGCTCGGTGACCGTGCCCGCCACCGTGTCCGCCGCGATCGCGGGCGCACCCTCGTCCGACCACTTCTCCACCAGCTCGCGGATCTGCGACAGACCCGTGTCCTGGCCGACCGGAGCCGCACCCGCCCGGCACAGCTTGATGCCGTTGTACTGGGCCGGGTTGTGCGAAGCCGTGAACATCGCACCCGGCAGGCCCAGCGAACCCGACGCGTAGTACAGCTGGTCCGTCGAGCACAGCCCGATCAGCGTCACATCCACACCCCGGGCAGCCGCACCCCGGGCGAAAGCCGACGACAACCCCGGCGACGAAGGCCGCATGTCATGACCGACCACGATCGCCGAAGCACCCGTCACCTCGACGAACGCGGCACCGAACAGCTCCGCCAACGACTCGTCCCACTCGTCCGGCACCACGCCACGCACGTCGTACGCCTTGACGATGTTCGAAAGATCTGCGGCCACTGCCTGCCCTCCTGAAGGTTCCTGTGCGGTCCGGCCAACCTACCTTGAACCGGGGCCGGCCCTTCAGGTGAGCGGGGCGTCAGGAGTCGGGCGATCGCAGGACGCGCAGGTGTCCGCGACGGGTCTCGCCGGTGGCGGGGCCCCCGGAGCGGGATCCGCCGGCCTCCGCCGCGCGCTCGGGCGGGCGGGCCGCTTCGCGGACGGCGTTGGCGAGGGCTTCCAGGTCGTCGCCACTGGGGCGCGACGGACCGGAGCCGTCGGACAGGCGGACGACGTCCCAGCCGCGCGGGGCGGTCAGGCGCTCGGAGTGCTCGGCGCACAGGTCGTAGCAGTGGGGCTCGGCGTAGGTGGCGAGGGGGCCGAGAACTGCGGTCGAATCGGCGTAGACGTACGTCAGCGTCGCGACGGCAGGGCGGCCGCACGCGGTGCGCGAACAACGACGTACAAGGCTCACGACGTTGGACGGTACCGCACTCTTGACCGGGCCGCGACGACTCTCCCGCCGCTCACTCCCCCGTGTCGTGCCGAGAGCTACCCTGCGGGGGTGACCGACAGCCCGCTGCCTCCCCGTCCCGCCCAGCCCCCCGTCGGGGCCCCCGCCGAGCCGCGCCCGCGCCGCCGGGACCGGCACGGGCGCGGGATGCGCGGGCCGGTGGCGCCGCCGCAGGTGCCGCTGTCGGCGAGCCGGTCGGAGCTGTTCGGGGACCTCGTACGGGACTCCGTGGAGCGGCTGGAGCGGCGCTGGCCGCAGCTGGCCGAGGTGGAGTTCCTCGTCGGTGACGTGCCGGGGCCGCCGGGCGGACCGGACGCCGGCTGGAACGACGAGGCCGTGCCGCTGGGCGGGGTCTCGGAGCCGCGCGAGGGGCGGCCGGCCCGGATCGTGGTCTTCCGGCGGCCCGTGGAGATTCGTACCAAGACCCGGGACGAGAAGGCCCTGCTGGTGCACGAGATCGTGGTGGAGCAGGTCGCCGAGCTGCTGGGGCTGTCGCCGGAGACGGTGGACCCGCGCTACGGCCAGGACTAGGGTCCACGGCCGCAGCGCGGTCAGCGGCTCAGCGCGCCAGCGGCTCAGCGCGTCAGGACGGAGAGGTCCTCCGCGGCCCTGGGGACCGCGACCGTGGAACGGTCGTCGGACAAGGTCTGGACGGTGAACATCGCGATGCCCTCGTGCGGCAGGTTCAGGGTGCGCGCCGCGTGGACCGGGCCGCCCGAGAGGGTCTCCAGGGTGAGGGCGTAGGAGCCCTTGCCGCTCGCCGGGGCCACGGCCACCACCTGCGTGGTGCCCGCCTTGACGGTCACCTCCTGGGAGGCCGCCTCCCCGCCGCCGGTGCCCGGTGAGGCCGTCACCTTGACCTTCGCGTCCTTGTCGCCCGGCGCCGTCAGCGACAGGACGGTCGCGTTCTCCTCCGTCCGGTTGTCGGCGACGGTCGCCCGCGTGCCCACCGGAGCGCTCGCCTGGACGAAGCCCAGCTCCTGCTTGGCACCGCTGCCGCGCACCACCCGTACCGCCGCGACGACCGGGGTGGCCTTCTTGGGGTCCGCCGGGGTCAGGAGCAGGGAGCCGGGCTCGCCGCGGGTCACGTCCTTGAGGTCGACGCTCGCGGTCATACCGGCCTTGACGTGCAGCTGTTCGTTGCCCGCCGGGGTGATGGCGCCGCCCGGAGCGGCCAGCCGGATGTTCAGGTCCGCGTCCTCGTCGCCGGGTACGAAGGCCACCAGCCGGACGGAGACCGCGTCGGCCGGGATGCCCGGCAGGACCAGGGAGCCCGCCGGATCCGTGGCGGGCGGCAGCCAGTCGGCGCCGACGCCCTCCTCGGCGACCTGGACCGAGGCGCCGACCCGGCCCGCCCGGGTCGTCACGTGGGCGGTGGCGTCGGCGAGCTGGCTGCTCGGGATCAGGGAGGAGAGCAGGACGGACTTGCTGGACTTGGGGTCGATCCGGATGTTCTCGCTGGTGCCCGCGTCGGGCTTGGCCGCCCCGTCCGGGCCGAACAGCTTGATGTCCACGACGGCCGCGGCGTCGTCCGGGTTGGTGAGGTGGAGGTAGTCCTCACGGCCCTTGGCGGTGCTCACGGCGGGGAACCAGAAGTCGGTGCCCGGCGCCGTGCAGGAGGCGCCGAGGACGCCCCGGGCCCGGCCGACGGAGACCTTGGTGGTCAGCTGGGCGGTCCAGCCGGGGGCGAGGACCCCGTCGGCGCTGCCCGTGAGGGCGGGGGCGTCGGCGCCGGAGGCGGTGGCCCCGAGGGGCTTACCCACCTCCTTGGGCTCCAGCACCGGCTTGGCGTCCTTGGTGGCGCCGAGCAGCCGGGCCGAGCCCTTGCCCTCGGCGGATCCGGCCGCGCCGGGGGTGAACGCCGTGTACGTGGTGTCCGCGATGTCCGAAGAGCTGGGGGCGGGGCAGACCAGGAGGGACCGTTCCACGGGCATCCGGGCGGCGTCGGCGGCCTTGCCCTCGGGCGCGGTGCCCGCGGCGGGGGCGGTCAGGGCGGCGATGCCGGTGAGGGCGGCCAGCGCCGCGGTGACGGCCGCCAGCGTGAGGGGTGCGCGCTGCTTCACTGCTGGGGGCTCCCGTCCGGACGCGGGTCGTACTGCGCGTGACCGTCGTGGCTGGTCTGGCTGTGGTGGGGGTCGTACGTCTCGTAGGGCTCGTACGGGTAGGGGTACGGCTGCTGGACCTGCTGCTGCGGGTACGGGTACTGCTCGTACCCGCCGGGCTGCTCGTACCCGCCGGGCTGCTCGTACTCGCCGGACTGTTCGTACTCGCCGGGCTGCTGGTACGGCTGCGGCGGCTGCTGCGGTTGCGGCTCGTAGGCATACCCGCTCTGCTCCGGGTAGGCCTGGTAGGCGTAGGTCTCCTCCCCGTAGGCCGGCTGCGCCGGGATCTGCGCGTACGGGTCGGCGGCCACCGCGGCCTCCACGGGGGCGGCGGGGGCCGGCTCGGCCTCCGCGCGCAGCCGGCGGGCGCGGCGGCCCTCGCCGGGCTCGCCCGGGCCGGGCTGGGCCGGGAGGAGGGCGGCCTCTTCCTCGGGGAGGTCGTCGTCGAGGCGCTCGCGGCGGCCGGGCAGGGCCATCACCAGCAGCACCAGCGCGAGGAGTCCCTGGGCCCAGTGCCAGCCGGTGCGCAGCAGGGAGTCCTCGTGGACGAGGTCGAGCCGGCCGCCGGCGGCGGGCAGTTCGAAGCCCTGCGCCCAGCCGTCGAGCGTCTTCGGCTCGAGGGGCTTGCCGTCGAGGGTGGCCTTCCAGCCGCCGTCGGCGCGGTCGGCAAGGCGCAGGACGCGGCCGGCCTCGCCGGCCGGGATCTTGCCGTGGGCCTCGACGGGGCCCGCGGCGACCGGGATGGGGGCCTCGCCCTGCTTGCCGGAGACGATGACGGCGCGCGGCAGCCAGGGCTCGACGCCCCACAGGGCCGTGCCGTCCTGCTGGTGGCGGCGGCTGAGGCCGGGGGTGGCGTCGAGGACGCGGCGGATCTCTTCGGGGCCGCCGGGGCGGAACATGACGAAGCGGATGGCGTAAGCGCTGAGCTGGCTGGACTGGTCCGCTCCGGAGCCGGCGACCAGGTTCGAGACGACCTTGTCGAGGCGGGGGTCGCTGCCGGTGCGGGCGGCGACCTCGGCGTCGCCCAGGCGGCCGCCGGAGCCGCGGACGAGGCTGTAGGAGACGGTGGCGGGCGGGTCCAGGTCGAGGATCAGGGTGCGGGTCTGGTTGTCGTCCCCGCCCGCGTCGGCGACGAAGGCGGGCACCTGCACCGGGTCGCGGCGCTGGAGCGGGCCGTCGGCGCCCGCGACGACCCAGGTGGCGGCGGCGATCAGCGGTCCGGCCGCGGCGGCGAGGGCGATCAGGGCGGCCAGCGGCTGGCGCCAGCCGAAGCTGCGGGCGGCGACCCGCTCCTTGGCCCCGTCGGCGCCGAGCGCGGCGGCCGCCAGCAGGGCGAGCCCGTAGACGAGGGTGGCCGGCCCGGCCCACGCGCCGCGGTTGAGCAGGACGGCGAGGAGCAGGGCGGCGAGGGCGGTGGCCCAGGCGGTGCGGACGGCGAACTGCCGCTCGGTGCGCAGCAGGGCGGCCAGTGCCGCGAGAACGATGCCGAGGAGCAGCAGGCCGCCTGCGGTGCCGGGGCCTCCGGGGCTGATGCCGAGCAGGTCCAGGGCGGAGGCGGAGCCGGTTCCGAAGGGCAGTCCGGCCTCGCGCAGGAAGCGGCCGGGGTGCGTGAGCAGGCCCAGTGACCAGGGGGCGAGCACGAGGAGCGGGACGGCGAGGGTGGCGAGGAGCCGCGGCCCGTACGTCTTCCAGTGCGCCCGCTGCCACGCGAGCGCGGCGGTGCCCAGGACGGCGGCGAGCGGCCAGACGACGGGGGTGAAGGCAGTGGCCACCGTCAGCAGCAGGGTGTACGTCCATACGGCGCGCCAGCTGCTGCGGTCGCTGTCGGCCATGCCGAAGGCGGCGACGGCGGAGCGGGCGATCAGCGGCAGCAGGACGGCGAGGACGGCGGTGCCGAGGCGGCCGCCGGCGAGGGCCGCGGTGACGGCGGGCAGGAAGGCGTAGGCGATGGCCGCCCAGGCGCGCAGCAGCCGGGATTCGACGAGCGGCCGGGAGGCGAAGTACGCGGTGAGTCCCGCGAGCGGGACGGAGCCGACGAGCAGCAGGGTCAGCGCCGCATGGGTACTGCCGAAGAAGAGGGCGCAGACGGCGCCGAGGACGGCCAGGTAGGGCGGGGCAGCGGCGGTGGAGCCGGTGGAGACGGCCTGCCAACCGTCGGTGTAGGCGCGCCAGAGGTCGCTGCCGCTGTCGGGGGCGGGAAGCAGGGCGCCGCCCATCAGGGAGCCGCCGCCGATCAGGGAGCGGCAGGCGGCGAGGGAGATGAGCAGGAGCAGGCCGAAGAGGACCGGGGCGGGGTTGCGGGCGATCCGCTTGAGGCGGGCGAAGCGCTCCTCGGCCACCGGGTAGTCGCCGTCCTCGCCGGGTGCGGTGAGGATGCTGCCGCCGCCGTGCCGGCCGGCGGGGGCGGAGTCGGAGTCGCGGGCGTCGCCGAAGTATGCGGCGAGCTGTTCGGCGTTGGCGCGCAGGGAGGCGCCGGGCGGCGGGAAGAGCGGGCGCAGCTCGGCCGCGGGGACGACGGGGCGGCGTCGGCGCCCCCGGGCGACGAGGATCCGGCCGGGGCGCAGCAGGACGGCGAGGAGGCCGGTGATCTCGTCGACGGCCTGGCCGGGGGCTTTGCCGACGAGGTAGGCGAGGGTGCGCAGGACGGTGCCGAGCAGGACCCGCAGGAGGACGTAGGGGAGGGCGCGGCCGGAGCTGTTGGCCAGCATCGTGTAGACGGCGCCGGCCTTGTCCACGCGGTGCGGGCTGGCGCTGGTGCGGCCGGCGCAGTCGACGGTGCGGCGTTCGCGGGCGGAGGCCTCGGCGTGGCGCATGACGGCGTCGGGGGCGACGAGGACGGTGTGGCCGGCGCTCTGGGCGCGCCAGCACAGGTCGACGTCGTCGCGCATGAGGGGCAGCCGCCGGTCGAAGCCGCCGAGGTCGTCGTAGACGTCGCGGCGGACGAGCATGCCGGCGGTGGAGACGGAGAGGACGGGGCGGACCTGGTCGTGCTGGCCCTGGTCCTGTTCGCGGCGGTCGAGTCCGGTCCAGCGGCGGCCGCTGCGGGCGATGGTGACGCCGGCTTCGAGGAGCTGCTTCTTGTCGTACCAGCCGCGCAGTTTGGGGCCGATGACCGCGGCGTCGGGGTTCTCTTCGGCGACGCGGAGCAGCTCGGTCAGGGCGTCGGGTTCGGGCGCGCTGTCGTCGTGGAGGAGCCAGAGCCACTGGACGGGTTCGCCGTGCGGGAGCTCGGGCAGGTCGTACGCGTCGTCGCGCCAGGTGCGGCTGACGGGGTCCCAGCCGCTGGGGCGCTTGAGGTACGGGAGGTCCTCGGGGGTCAGGGTGCCGGCGGTGCGGACCGCTTCGTCGACGGCGGTGCCGAAGCCGGTGCGGCGGGCGAGGTGCAGGACCCGGTCGTCGCCGAAAGCCTCGTTGAGCAGTCGCGCGGACTCGTCGGCGCTGCCGGTGTCGGCGGCCATGTGGTTCTGCGCGGGGCGTTCCTGGCCGAGGAGGCCGGCGAGGGTCCGGGGCAGCCAGCGGGCGCCGTCGTGGGCGACGAGGACCGCGGTGACGACGTGCCGGGGGAACTCGGGTGTGGCGGGGGCCTGGTGGGAGGCCGCCGACTGGCTGTGCAGGGACATCGCGCTACTGGCCCTCCGGCCTGGGGGTCCCCCGGGACCGGGTCACGGGGGAGGGTCCGGGGGTGGTGTGCCCTCGGAGGCTGCTGGACAGCGCCCCACCCTAACGGCTGCCAAAGCAGCGGTCCGCCTCCTGCGGGGAAGGTGCAGGAGGCGGACCGTGTGCCGTGCTCTTCGCGATGTTCTCTGCCGTGCTGTGCGACGTGCCGTTCGCGGTGCTTCTGTCGTGCTTCTGTCGTGCTTCTTGTCGTGGTTCTTGTCGTGCTTCTTGTCGTGCTGTTCGTCGTGATGCGCTCTGCCGGCCGTGCAGTTCGTTATCAGACCGCTGCCTTTTTCAGCCTGCGGCGCTCACGCTCGGACAGACCGCCCCAGATGCCGAACCGCTCGTCGTTGGCAAGGGCGTACTCAAGGCATTCGGAGCGGACTTCGCAGGCGAGGCAAACCTTCTTGGCCTCGCGGGTGGAGCCGCCCTTCTCGGGAAAGAAGGACTCGGGGTCGGTCTGGGCGCACAGAGCGCGCTCCTGCCATCCGAGCTCCTCGTCCGCCTCCTCGACCAGCAGTTCCTGAAACAGCTCGGTCATGTGCGCCCCTCGCTCTGTCTGTGCGTCCCCGTGGTGATGCCGTTACTGATCGCTACGTAACGACACGAGTGAAATTACAAGTGCGTGGATCCGGCGCAGTCAAGCCGAGATCTGCTATTGGGCCCCTTATTCACTCTGCGGAACCAAGCCTATGCAGAAAGTGTTCATATCGCCAAAAATCGTGACACATGCCACAGGTGTCCTGCGACGCGCGCCTTCACCTGCGATCACGCGTCACCCGGGGGTGGGGTTGCGATCCAGCCAAAGAAGCGGCGGAGATCACAGTCCGGTCACGAGATGGCGAGGGAGGTTTGGGCGCGATACAGCGCCACCTGCCCCGGGTCGGGCTGCACAAACCTTTCTCCCGGCGCAGTAACCGGATGAGGTGAAACTTGTGCCACATACCGGACATTGGGTTGACAGTCCGACCCGTCACCCGTTCTCCTAGTTCGCATGTCAGCGCCCGCAGCCCTCACCCGGACCCCCATTCGTGGGTTCCTGAGCGCTGCCCAGGTTCGCTGTTGCTGTTGCTGCTGTTGATGCCCGCGGAGCCTCGGCTCCCCTGAGCTCCGGCCGGACCCCACCGCAACCGCCAGCACCACTGACATCCATCGAGGACCTCCCACGATGAACAGCACCCCGAGCGCCGCCGCCCCCACCGCCGTCGAGAGCGACCTCCAGATCGCCGGCGACATCCTCGCCGTCCAGCACCTCCTCCAGCCCGCCCGCGAACACCCGGCCACCGTCGCCGAGTTCGTCGGGCTCGCCCGCTCCCTCGCCGAGGACCGCGCCTCCTGGGAGCACCTGGTCCGGTACGACGCCACCACCCGCTGGTACCACCGGCTGCGCACCGGCCCCGGCTACGAGGTCTGGCTGCTGAGCTGGGTACCCGGCCAGGGCAGCGGCCACCACGACCACGGCGCCTCCTCCGGCGTCCTGACCGTCCTCGAAGGCGAGCTCACCGAGCGCAACCCGCGCGGGCGGCTCACCCTCGGCGCCGGCTCCCAGCGCGTCTTCGCCCCCGGCTACGCGCACGAGGTCGTCAACGACACGCTCGAGGGCGCGGTCAGCCTGCACGTCTACTTCCCCGGCCTGACCGAGATGCCGATGCACAGCTGCTCGCCGGCCACGCCGGAGTCGGTCCCCGCGTGACCCGGCCTCCCGGCCTGACAGACTTCGGTGCATGCGCATCGTTGTTCTGGCCGGCGGTATAGGCGGCGCCCGGTTCCTCCGCGGACTCAAGTCGGCAGTGCCCGACGCGGACATCACGGTCATCGGCAACACCGGTGACGACATTCACCTGTTCGGGCTCAAGGTGTGCCCCGATCTGGACACGGTGATGTACACCCTCGGCGGTGGCATCAACGAGGACCAGGGCTGGGGCCGCACCGACGAGTCCTTCACCGTCAAGGAGGAGCTCGCCGCCTACGGCGTCGGGCCGTCCTGGTTCGGTCTCGGCGACCGCGACTTCGCCACCCACATCGTCCGCACCCAGATGCTCGGCGCCGGCTACCCGCTGAGCGCCGTCACCGAGGCCCTGTGCGACCGCTGGCAGCCGGGGGTGCGGCTGCTGCCCATGTCCGACGACCGGGTCGAGACCCACGTCGCGATCACCGAGGCGGGCAGCGGCGAGCGCCGTGTCATCCACTTCCAGGAGTACTGGGTCCGGCTGCGCGCATCGGTGGACGCGGAGGCGATCGTCCCCGTCGGGGCCGAGCAGGCCAAGCCCGCGCCCGGTGTGCTGGAGGCCATCGCCGCCGCCGACGTGATCGTCTTCCCGCCGTCCAACCCCGTGGTCTCGGTCGGCACCATCCTCGCCGTGCCCGGCATCCGGGACGCCGTGGCCGCCGCCCGGGCACCCGTCGTCGGCCTCTCCCCCATCGTCGGGGGCGCGCCCGTGCGCGGGATGGCCGACAAGGTGCTGGCCGCGGTGGGCGTCGAGTCCACGGCCGCCGCCGTGGCCCTGCACTACGGCAGCGAGCTGCTCGACGGCTGGCTGGTGGACACAGCCGACGCGGACGCGGTCGCCGAGGTCGAGGCCGCCGGGATCACCTGCCGCGCGGTGCCGCTGATGATGACCGACCTGGCCGCCACCGCCGACATGGCCCGGGCCGCGCTGGAACTGGCCGGGGCCCCCCGATGACCGCCCTCCCCGTCCCCTCGTACGAGGTGCGGGCCCTCGACGGGATCCCCGAGGTCAGGCCCGGTGACGACCTGGCGAAGCTGATCACGGTGGCCGCTCCCGACCTGCGGGACGGGGACGTCCTGCTGGTCACCTCGAAGATCGTCTCCAAGGCCGAGGGCCGCATCGTCGAGGCGGACTCGCGCGAGGCGGCGATAGACGAGCAGACCGTACGGGTGGTGGCGCGCCGCGGTCCCCTGCGGATCGTCGAGAACCGGCAGGGGATGGTGATGGCGGCCGCCGGGGTGGACGCCTCCAACACCGCGCCCGGCACCGTGCTGCTGCTGCCCGAGGACCCCGACGCCTCGGCCGCCGCGATCCGCGACGGAGTGCGCGACATCCTCTCGGTGGACGTGGGCGTGATCGTGACGGACACCTTCGGGCGGCCGTGGCGCACCGGGCTCACCGACGTGGCGATCGGCTCGGCCGGCGTGCGGGTCCTGGACGACCTGCGCGGGGGCACCGACGCGCACGGCAATCCGCTGAGCGCGACGGTGGTGGCGACCGCGGACGAGCTGGCGGCGGCGGGCGACCTGGTCAAGGGCAAGGCCGCCGGGCTGCCGGTGGCCGTCGTACGCGGCCTGGGGCACGTCCTCGGCGAGGGCTCCACGGCGCGGGACCTGGTGCGGCCCCCGGCCGACGACATGTTCCGGCTGGGTACGTCGGAGGCGGTACGGGAGGCCGTGACGCAGCGCCGTACCGTACGGGCCTTCACGGACGAGCCGGTGGACCCGGGCGCGGTGCGGCGGGCGGTGGCGGCGGCCGTGACGGCCCCGGCTCCGCACCACACGACGCCGTGGCGGTTCGTCCTGCTGGAGTCCGCGCAGGCCCGGCTGGAGCTGCTGGACGCGATGCGGGACGCGTGGGTCGCGGACCTGCGGGCGGACGGCAAGACGCAGGAGTCCATCGCGAAGCGGGTGCGGCGCGGGGACCTGCTGCGGGCCGCCCCGTACCTGGTGGTGCCCTGCCTGGTGACGGACGGCGCGCACGCCTACGGGGACGCGCGGCGGGACACGGCCGAGCGCGAGATGTTCGTCGTCGCGATGGGCGCCGGGGTGCAGAACTTCCTGGTCGCGCTGGCCGGGGAGCGGCTGGGCTCGGCGTGGGTGTCCTCGACGATGTTCTGCCCCGACGTGGTGCGCGAGGTGCTGGAGCTGCCCGACGACTGGGATCCCATGGGAGCGGTGGCGGTGGGGCACGCGGCCGGGCCGCCCCGGGAGCGGCCCGCGCGGTCCGCGGAGGAGTTCATCCGGGTCCGGTAGCCGCGCCGCCGGTCACAGCCTGCCGATGTCGCTGCGCGGCATGCGCGGCACACGGCGGGGCGGGGTGTGGCCGGCGAGGAGGATGAGCCGGGCGGCGCGGTGGCGCTGACCGGCGTACGGGGCCAGGAGCTCCAGCATGACGGCGTCGTCGGCGTCGCGGTTGCCGGCGAGGGCGTAGCCGATGATGCCGGGCAGGTGGAGGTCGCCGGTGGTGACGGCGTCGGGGTCGCCGTTGCTGCGCTGGAGGGTCTCGGCGGAGGTCCACGGGCCGATGCCGGGGACGGCCTCCAGCCGGGCGGCCGCGGGTGCGGGCTCCATGGCGGCGGCCTCCTCCAGGCGGGGTGCCAGGCGGGCGGCCCGCACGATCGTGGCGGAGCGCTTGGCGTCGACACCGGCCTTGTGCCAGTCCCAGGACGGGATCAGGGCCCAGGTCCGGGCGGTGGGCATGACGTACAGGCCGAGGCCGTGCGGGCCGGGGGCGGGATCGCCGTACTGGCGCACCAGACGGCGCCAGGCGCGGTACGCCTCGTCGCTGGTGACCTTCTGTTCCAGGATGACCGGGATCAGGGACTCCAGGACCAGCCCCGTGCGGGTCAGGCGCAGGCCCGGGCGGCGGCGGTGGCTGGCGTGCACGAGGCGGTGGCGGGGGACGAAGGCGGCGGGGTCGTCGCCGGAGCCGAGGAGTGCGGGCAGCTGCTCGAGGAGCCAGTCGGCGCCGGGGCCCCAGGCCTCGGCGTGCACCTCCGCTCCGTGGCCGGCCACGCGGAGCGTGGCGGCGCCCGCGGGGGTCTGGCTCGTCTTCCACACCGAGCCGTCGGGGGTGGTGCGGAAGGTGGGGTCGCCGGGGCCGCGTCTGAGGGGGCCGAGGGTGAGACCGAGGTCGACGGGGCCGTCGGGCGCCCAGCGGCGGGCCCTGGCCCCGGACCCGGCGGGCCGGCCCTGCCCGGCGGGCACGGGGGCGCGGCCGCCGCGCACCGTGGTGCGGTTGAGTGGATCGAAGCGCCCGGCCATGCATCGAGCGTAGCCCGGCCCGGGGTGAAGCCCGGCCCGGGGTGAAGCCCGGCCCGGGGTGAAGCCCGGCCCGACGTGAAGCCCGGCCCGGGGTGGAGCCCGGCCCGGGGTGACGCCCGGCCCGCGGCGTGGCCCGGCCCCGCTCCCCCGCGCCTCGCTCGCCGGCGTGGGAGGCGCGGGGTTCGGGGCGGAGCCGGGAGCGGCGCCGCGCCCGTGGCCCACCCGCGCCGCCGGGGGCTACGGGCGGCCCTGGAGCTTCGCCGACGACGTGCGGGTGGCCGGGAGCTTGCCGTAGAGCTTCGCGCCCGGGCAGGCCGTGGCGAAGCCGTCGCGGTGGCCCGAGATGACGTTCATCGACACGTTCCTGCCCTTGGGGTAGAGGTTGCCCCCGCCCGAGGTCAGCGTCGTCTTCGCGCGCGGGTCTCGGCCGAAGAGACCGAGCTTCCAGGCCGTGAGGCGGGCGACTGCGTCGACCGCCGCCGCCGGCGGGGCCGTGGACGTGTAGGTGCCCAGCACGGCGACGCCCATGCTGTTCGTGTTGAAGCCCATGGTGTGTGCGCCGAGCACCGCCTTGGAGACGCCGCCCGCCCGGCCCTCGTAAACCGTTCCGCACTTGTCGACGGCGAAGTTGTAGCCGACGTCCCGCCAGCCGCTGCTGACCACGTGGTAGCGGTACAGGCTGCGCAGGACCGCCGGGGCGTCCTTGCACGCGTAGTTGTTGCCGGAGGCGCTGTGGTGGACGAAGGCCGCCTTGACCGTGCTGGTGTAGACGAAGCCCGGCTCGCGCAGGGACTCGTCCGCACCCCACCCCTTGCGGGTGACGATGCGCGGGCGCGGACCGATGTAGGGGGCGGCCGCCGCGGTCAGCTCGCCGTCGCTCGCGAAGACCGCGTCGGCGGTGGAGTCGGCCTTGTTGAGTGCGGTGATCTCGTCCGCGCCCAGCGCGGCGTGCGGGAGGTTCGCAGCGGAGGACTCGGCCATCTCCATCGTCATGCCGGGCACCGCCACCTCCCCCTTGTCGTCGCCCTCGGGGCCGCCGTTCTTGCCGTCCGACCCGGTGCCCGGGCTGTCCGCGCCCGGGTCGACGAGTTCGATCCGCAGTCCCGAGGGCAGCCGGGCGGGGGCGCGGGTGGAGGACGTGCCGGGCTCCGCCTGGACGCGGACCTCGACGCCGTCGGACTCGCCGACCCACAGCGGGGCGGTGGCGCCGCGGACCCGGCCGGAGCCGCGCTCCACCGCATCGGGGTCGGCCGCGTGCTCGCTGTTGTGGGTCTCGACGTCCTGCCAGCCGGACCAGGTCGCGGTCTTCGCGGAGCGGGTGCGCACCTGGACCTTGCCGTGCAGCTGGGTGGTGGCGTCGTCCCAGACCACGCCGACCAGCGAGAACGACGTGACCTCGCGGGCGGGCAGGCCCTGCGTCTCGGGGAGACCCGGCGAGGCGCTCATGCCGGGGACGCCCGGAATCCGGGTAGCCGCGGGGCCCAGGGGGATCAGCGGCAGCGATCGGGTGGAACCGGCGGGGGTGACGGGGGCGGACTCCGCCAGGGCCGCGGCGGGGGACGCAAGGGGCAGGGCCAGTACGGCGGCGGTGGCGACGCCGATCGAGGAAGCAAGGAATCCACGCATGAAAAGGATGGTGAGTACCCGCCCGGGCGGGCGCCATCCGAGAACTGACGGCCCGTCCGACCCGTCCGGGCGTACCCCTCCCCCGTACGGCGGATCGGCGGGCCGCCGTACGGGGGAGGGCCCCGCGTACCCTGTGCCGGGTGAACGCCACTGACCGCACCCCTGCCGACCTGCTGCGATCCGCGCTCGCCGCCGATCCGGGCCGCCCCCTCGTCACCTTCTACGACGACGCCACGGGCGAGCGCGTGGAATTGTCCGTCGCCACCTTCGCCAATTGGGTGGCCAAGACCGCCAACCTGCTCCAGGGCGACCTGGGCGCCGGGCCGGGTGACCGGCTCGCGCTGTTGCTGCCCGCGCACTGGCAGAGCGCCGTCTGGCTGCTCGCCTGCGCGTCGGTCGGGGTCGTCGCCGAGGTCGGCGGGGACCCGGCCGACGCGGACCTCGTCGTCAGCGGGCCGGACTCGCTGGACGAGGCGCGGGCCTGCCCGGGTGAGCGGGTGGCGCTGGCGCTGCGGCCGCTGGGCGGGCGGTTCCCGCAGCCGCCGGCCGGGTTCGCGGACTACGCCGTCGAGGTGCCGGGGCAGGGGGACCGGTTCGCGCCGTTCGTGCCCGTGGATCCGCAGGGGCCCGGGCTGGCGGTCGGCGGCGAGGAGCTCTCGTACGCGGAGCTGACGGCGCGGGCCCGCGAGGACGCGGCGAAGCTCGGCCTCGGCGCGGGCTCGAGGGTGCTGACCGGGCTGGGGTACGACACCTGGGAGGGCCTGTCGGCCGGGCTGTACGCGGCGCTGGTGTCGGGCGGCTCCGTAGTGCTGTGCCGGAACCTGGACCGGCTGGCGCAGGAGGCGCTGGCGCAGCGGATCGAGAGCGAGCGCGTCACCCACACCGTCTAATCGCGGCCCGCAGCAGCGTCACTCGGACTGCTTAACGGTCGGAACGGGCGATTTGTCACCCGCATGGCCCTAGACACGCCCCTGCCCCCGGGCTGCGCCTGCCGCCCGGAGGCAGGATCGGCAGTGGCCGTGCCCACCCGTACGGCTGTTGTCGGGTCGTAACGGCGAGGGGACGGACGCCAGTGACGGACAGCGCAGGCATACCCGGCGGGACCGGGACGGCCGCGGGCGGCTCGAAGCCCGCGCGCAGCCGTCGGCGCCGACTGCTGCGCGCGGCCGGTTTCGGGGCGGGATTCCTGGTCCTGGCGGGCTCGGCCACCGGCTGGTGGGTCTACAGCAAGCTCGACGGGAACATCACCGAGGACACCTCGGCGGCGGCCGAGCTGCGGCGCTACGAGCGCGAGCGCCCGGCCCACTTCGCCAACGGCGCCCAGAACATCCTGCTGATCGGCTCGGACTCCCGCTCGGGCAGGGACAACGCCCGCTACGGGCAGGACCGGGGTACCGAGCGCTCGGACACCACGATCCTGCTGCACCTGCCCGCGGACCGGCGCAGCGCGACGGCGGTGTCGATACCCCGGGACCTGATGGCGCAGATCCCCGAATGCCTGCTGGCGGACGGCAGTCGCACCCGCGAACAGCGCGCGCAGTTCAACTGGGCCTTCCAGTGGGGCGGGGCCGGCTGCACGATCCGCACGGTCGAGCGGCTCACGGGGATCCGGATCGACCACCACATGGTGATCGACTTCGGCGGTTTCAAGAAGATGGTCGACGCCATCGGCGGGGTGGAGGTCTGCCTCAAACGGCCGGTCGCCGACTCCGAGGCCAAGCTGCGGCTGCCCGCCGGGCGCCAGACGCTGCGGGGCGAGCAGGCGCTGGGCTTCGTCCGCGCCCGGTACAGCCTGGGCAACGGCAGCGATACCGAACGGATGGAGCGCCAGCAGCAGTTCCTCGGGGCGCTCGTCAAGAAGGTGCAGAGCAACGGGGTGCTGCTGAATCCGGCCCGGCTGTATCCGCTGCTGGACGCGGCGACCTCCTCGGTGACCACGGACCCGGGACTGGCCTCGCTGCGCGGCCTGTACGAACTCGTACGGGGCGTCAGGGGCATACCGCCCGACCAGGTCAAGTTCCTGACGGTCCCCCGCAAACCGTATGCGGCCGATCCGAACCGGGACGAACTGGTGGAGCCGGACGCCGCCCGGCTGTTCCAGCAGCTGCGGACGGACCAGCCGGTGACGGTCGCCCCGCCCCAGCCCGACAGCGCCCGTGCGAACGCGAACACGAACGAGCCCGCCGAGACCGAGAACACGGTCGAGCCGGGCGGGGCCTCGCCGTCGGCAACGCCGCGGGACGGGACGGGCCGCGCGGACGGGGGAACCACCAGGCCCCCCGCACCCGTCCCCACCTTTACCGGGACCACGGCGGGGATCGTCGACTGCCGGTAAAGCAATCCCAAAAGCCGGTGACCGAACCGAACGGGATGCGAGGTTCGCCCCGTTATAAGGGGAGTGGAATTTATCACCGGCATGGTTTGCAGCCGAACCTGGCGGATAAGGTGAGCGATCCGGTGCCCCGCCGGACCAGAGGCCGGGCACCAGCAGCCGGATCGTTGACCGTGCGCCCAGGGGGAGGCGCGTCGCGAGGCACCCGACGGAGGATTCGAGCAACCGTGGATGCGCAAAGCCGTGGGCGGGCCGACGAGATCGACCCCGCAGACCAGTGGGTGCTCAATCCCCGCACCGGCAACTACGAACTGCGACTGGGTGACTCCACAGCGCACCAGCAGCGGACCGGTGTGACCGCCCCGCGCAGAGCCCCCTCGGCGCCCGGCGCCCCCACGGCACCCTCCCCCGCCGTACCGAGGCCGCGGCGCGGCGACCCGCCGCCCGGCGGCCGGCGCGGCGGCCGTTCCCGCAAGGGCGGCGGTGGCGGGCGCCGCAAGAAGGCGCTGCTCGTCACCAGCGGGACGCTGGCGTTCCTGCTGGTCGGCGGCGCGGCGGCGGCGTACTTCTACTACGACCACCTGAACGGCAACCTCAGCGTCACCGACATCGCGGGCGCGGGCACCGGCGGCTTCAAGAAGGACCAGGCCATCAACATCCTGGTCATCGGCACCGACAAGCGCAGCGGTGCGGGCAACGAGGGCTACGGGGACAAGGACAGCGTCGGCCACGCCGACACCACGATCCTGTTCCACGTCGCCAAGGACCGCTCCAACGCCACCGCGCTGTCCATCCCGCGCGACCTGATCACCGACATCCCGTCCTGTCCGACGAAGCAGCCCGACGGCTCGACGAAGGAGATCAAGGGGACGAAGGGCACCCGCTTCAACAACAGCCTGGGCCAGGAGGGCCGCGACGCGGGCTGCACGATGCGCACCGTCAAGGAGCTCACCGGGATAGAGATCGACAACTTCATGATGGTCGACTTCAACGCGGTGAAGACCCTGAGCACGGCGGTCGGCGGCGTGCCCGTCTGCCTGGAGAAGGCCGTCGACGACGAGGACTCCAAGCTGAAGCTGTCGCAGGGCGAGCACCGGCTCGAGGGCGAGCAGGCCCTGGCCTTCGTACGGACCCGGCACGCCTTCGGCAACGAGAGCGACCTGGACCGGATCAAGACCCAGCAGCAGTTCCTCGGCTCGATGATGCGCGAGATGAAGTCGAAGGAAACGCTGACGAGCCCGAAGAAGTTCTTCTCGCTCGCGGAGGCGGCCACCAAGTCGCTGACCGTGGACCAGGGGCTGGGTTCCATCGACAAACTCACCGATCTCGCGGGCGAGTTGAAGGACATCGACCTCAAGAACGTCACCTTCACGACCCTCCCGGTGCTCGACAACCCGGCCGAAAAGGTCAAGGCGACCGTCGTGGTCAACCAGGCCCTGGCCGATCCGCTGCTGCAGATGATCCGGGGGGACGTCTCGCTCACGGAGGTCGAGGCGAAGGAGCAGGCCGCGAAGGAGGCGGCCGACGCGGACGCCCAGGCCAAGCAGGACGCCCTGCTCCAGGGCGCCAAGGCGCCCGCGGCGGACGTACGGGTGAACGTGTACAACGGCGGCGGCCCCAAGGGCGCGGCTTCCTCGACGCTGAAATGGCTCCAGGACACCAAGGGCGTGCCCAAGGCCAGCAATCTCGGCAACGCCCCCGCGAAGGTCGGCGCCACGCAGCTGGAGTACGCACCCAACCAGGCCGACCAGGCCAGGGCGCTGGCGGAGATGCTGGGGCTGCCGGCCACCGCGATGAAGATGGGGACGGCGGACGCCGCGGCGAAGACGCCGATGAAGCTGACGCTGGGCCCCGACTTCCAGCAGCCGGGCGCCCCGCTGGCGGCTCCCGCTCCGCAGGAGCTGCCCAAGGACGTACAGCAGGCACAGGCCGACAAGGCGGTCTGCGCCAAATAACGGGGCTTCGCCGGTCACACCGGCACTTTTTTGACCAAAAGGGATTTGAGGGGGGACGCGTGAGGCACAGCAGCGTGCGGGAGGAGGGGGCGACCGGCCGGACCGCCGACGGCATATCCGGCGGCGACGCGGACGCACCCGGCACGGCATCCCCACCAGGAGGCGGCTCCCGGGCCGCCCGGCGGGCGGCCCGCCGTCCCAGCAGGCGGGGGCGGCGGCGCGTACTGCGCTGGGTCTCCAGCGTGCTGTCCCTGCTCATACTCGGGACGGCCGCGGGCGGTTACCTCTACTACCGCCACCTCAACGACAGCATCAAGACGGACGCGCTGAACCTTGGTGAGACCAAACTGGGCGGCTCCAAGCCCAACTCCTTCGGCCAGACCCCGCTGAACATCCTGCTCATCGGCTCGGACGCGCGCAACGACGCGGAGAACCAGGCCCTCGGGGGGGCCACCGAGACCTTCGACGGCCCGCCGCTCGCGGACGTGCAGATGCTGCTGCACCTGTCCGCGGACCGCACCAACATGTCCGTGGTGTCCATGCCGCGCGACACGATCCTGATGATGCCCAAGTGCACCGAGCCGAACGGCAAGGTGCATCCCGCCAGCAAGGTCCTCGTCCAGACGAACGAGTCGATCCAGCGCGGCGGACCGGGCTGCACGGTGGCCGCCTGGACCGAGCTGACCAAGATCCCCATCGATCACTTCATGATGATCGACTTCAAGGGCGTGGTCCGCATGGCGGACGCCATCGGCGGCGTCCCGGTCTGCGTCGAGCAGAACGTCCACTCCCGCACCCGCGACGGCAAGGGCTCCGGCCTGAAGCTGACGAAGGGCGAGAACGTCATCCAGGGCGAGACGGCCCTGCAGTGGCTGCGCACCCGCTACGGGTTCGAGGACGGAACCGACATCGCCCGCACCCACGCCCAGCACATGTACATGAACTCGATGGCCCGCGAGTTCCGCAAGAACGCCAAGCTCACCAACCCGGTGAAGATGAACAGCCTGGCGCAGGCCGCGATCGAGGCCATGGTGGTGGACAGCGGCCTGAACAAGATCGACAAGCTGTACGACCTCAGCATGGAGCTCAAGAAGGTCTCGCCGGGGCGGATCACCATGACCACCATGCCGTGGGTCTACAGCACGCGGCCCGGCATGGACGGGCGGGTCGAGCCGCTGCCGGGCGAGGCCGAGGCCCTGTTCCGCATGATCCGTGAGGACATCGCGCTGGACGGGAAGGGCTCGGGGACCCCGGAGGGCGGGGCCTCCCCCTCGCCGGGCGCCTCCGCGCCCGCCGGCGCACCGGCCCAGCCGAGCACGGCCCCCAGCACGGCCCCGGGCACCGCCCCGGCCTCGGTGCCCGCGAAGACCGCGGTCTCCGTCCGCAACGCCACCGGAGGCAAGGACGGATCCGAGGCCAGGGTCAAGCTCCGCGCGAACGACGTGGCCGCGCTGCTGAAGGGCAAGGGCTTCACCAAGGCCACCGCCGACACCCAGACGGGGGCCGAGGACGCCACGGTGGTCCGCTTCGCCACCGACGCCGAGGCGGCCGACGCCGCCGCCGTGGCCACCGCGCTCGGCCTGCCGGCCACCGCGGTCCAGAAATCCGGCGAGGTCCCCGGCATCGTCCTGTTCGTCGGAAAGGACTGGCGGACCGGCAGCGCGCCGACCCCGCCGCCGCCCGCCCCGACCGTGGCGCCGACCTCCGCCCACGCGCTCAACGGCGACAACGACAAGGCCTGCATGCAGATCCAGGAAGGCTTCACCTGGTAGCGCGTACGCAGGAGGGGCCCGGGGCGGCGGCTGTTCGGTTCACGGCCGCCGCCCCGGGCCCCTTCGTCGTGGCTCAGACCTGCGAGGGGTCCCGGCGCACGGCCGGGCGGCGGGTCGCGATGAGCTTGTTCGCGAGCGAGCGCGGGCTCGTCAGGAAGCCGTAGCCCCAGCACAGGTGCATGGTCGCCAGGGCCAGCGGGATCTGCGCCCGGGCCTTGAGCGAGCGGCCCCTGCCGGCCGGCACGGAGCCCACGGCGATCGCCGCGAGGTAGCCGGCCGGGACGGCGAAGCCGAGCGGGGTGACGGCCGCACCCACGACCACGCCCGCCGCGATCGCGCAGAGCAGGGTCGGCGGGGCCAGGTAGCGCAGGTTGATGGAGCCGGCGTGGTACCGGGCCACCACGTGGCGCCAGCGCCCGTAGTCCTTGTACTGCTTGGCCAGGGCCCGGACGGAACGCCGCGGGCGGTACTGGACCTTCAGCTCCGGCGAGAACCAGACCAGTCCGCCGGCCTCGCGGATGCGGAAGTTCAGCTCCCAGTCCTGGGCGCGGATGAACTCCTCGTTGTAGCCGCCCTGCTGCTCCAGCGCTTCCCGGCGGAAGACACCGAGGTACACGGTCTCGGCCGGACCCGCCGTGCCGCCCGTGTGGAACGGTGCGTTGCCGACGCCGATCTTCGAGGTCATCGCGGCGGCGACGGCCTCTTCCCAGGCGTTCTGGCCCTCGGCGTGCATGATGCCGCCGACGTTCTGCGCACCGGTCTCCTCCAGGAGGCGCACGGCGGTGGTGATGTAGTTCGGCGAGAGCATGCCGTGGCCGTCGACGCGTACCACGATCGGGTGACGGGAGGCCTTGATGGCGGCGTTGAGGGCGGCCGGGGTCCGGCCCGTGGGGTTCGGAACGGTGTGGACTCGGGAATCCTCGGCGACGAGCTCTGCGGCGATCTCATCGGTGCGGTCCGTGGACGGCCCCAGCGCGATCACCACCTCCATCTCGCCCGCGTACTCCTGTTCCAGGATGTGGCGGACGGAGTCGCGGAGGTAGTGCTCCTCGTTGAGCACCGGCATGATCACCGAGACTGCGGGCTGCTGGGCGGGCATGTGGTCCTTCACGGTCGGGTATCGGTGTCACGTTACCGCGTACGGGGGAACCGGGTGCGCGCCGAGTGAGCGGTACGGACAGAGGCTGATCGTATGGGCCTACGGTTCCTACGCATCAGATCCAGGCCGATCGTCTCCCCTGCTGTCCCCGCGGAGGTGTCCCCCGTGCCCCAGCCGCACCGTCCCACCCGTCCCGCCAGGCCGCCCCAGCCGCAGCGCGCACGGCGCGGCGGTTCGGGAGGCGGTCCGGCCCGGCACCGGGGCGACAGACCCCGGTGGGGGGTGCGGATCGCCGCCGGGCTGTCGGTGGCGGTGCTGGGCTGCGGGGCCGTCGGACACGCCGTGATGACCGGCCTGGACACCGGGATCGAGCGGGTGGACCCCTTCAAGGACATGAAGAACCGCCCGCAGTCCGGCCACGGGCTGAACTTCCTGCTGGTCGGCACCGACGGCCGGGAGAAGATCACTCCGGAGGAGAAGCGCGAGTACCGCCTGGGCGGGGCGCCGTGCCACTGCACCGACACCATCATGCTCGTGCACCTGTCGGCGGACCGGGAGCGGGCCAGCGTCATCAGCCTGCCCCGCGACAGCTACGCGGAGGTGCCCGCTCACCACGACCTCGTCACCGGAAAGGCGCACAAGGCGCACCCGGTGAGGCTGAACGCCGCGTACGCGGAGGGCGGCCCCAACCTGACCGTGCGGACGGTCGAGAACATGACCCGGGTGAAGATCGACCACTACCTGGAGGTCGACTTCACCAGCTTCATGAAGACGGTCGACGCCGTCGGCGGGGTGGACATCTGCACCGCCAAGACCATGCGCGACCCGAACACCGGCCTCGACCTGCTGCCCGGCACCCACCGCCTGACCGGCGGACAGGCCCTGCAGTACGTGCGCTCGCGCCATGTCGACGGGGCCTCCGACCTCGGCCGGATGCAGCGCCAGCAGCGGTTCCTCGCCGCCCTGATCAAGCAGGCCACCAACGGCGGGGTGCTGCTCAACCCGGTCAAGTTCAAGCAGGTCAGCTCCACGCTGCTGGGCTCGGTCCGGGCCGACCGGGGCTTCGGCTCGGAGCAGATGCTCGCCCTCGGCCAGGCCATGCGCGACTTCACCCCCTCCTCCTCGGAGTTCGCCTCCGTGCCCGTCGGCGACCCGTCCTTCCGGGTCAAGAGCATCGGCTCCACCGTGAAGTGGGACGAGCCCAAGGCCGCCAAGCTCTTCGAGGCGCTCCGGCACGACCGGCCGCTGGCCCCGGTCCGCCCCGGGGACTCCGGCAGCCGGATCGCGGCCGTGCCGGTGGACGTGCCGCCGAAGCAGGTCCGGGTCCAGGTGGAGAACGGGACCCGGATCGACGGGCTGGGCGGCCGGGTGGACGCGGCCCTGCGCGCCACCGGATTCGACACCACCGGGGCCCCCGGCAACGGCGCCGGCCGCGACGTCCGGCGCACCGTGATCACGTACGACCCCCGCTGGGACCGCTCCGCCCGCTCGGTGGCGGCCGCGCTGCCCGGCAGCGAGCTGCGGGCGGTGGCGCGCCAGGGCCGGACGGTGGTGGTGATCGCGGGCTCGGACTACCGCAAGGTGGTGCCGGTGCGGGCGGAGGACCCGTACCAGGGCACCTCCGGGGTGCTCACGGGCGACGAGGTGACCTGCGCACCCTGAGCCGGGCCGCGGGCCGGAGGCAACCGGCCGGCGCGCGGGTCAGTCGTCGAAGCCCTGGGCGGCCCGCTCCTCGCGCAGGGCCATGATCGCCTGGCGGCGCGCGAGCCGGTGCGTGCGGCGGATCTGGGCCTCCTGGTAGCGCCGCTCGTCCTGCTCGGTCTCGGGGAGGACGGGCGGGACCCGGCGGGGCTTGCCCTCGGCGTCCACGGCCGCGAAGACGAGGTAGGCGCTGCCGACCTGGGTGGCGGGGGTGGACTCGTTCCACCGCTCCGCGAGGACCCGTACGCCGATCTCCATGGAGGAGCGGCCCGTCCAGTTGCACTGGGCCTTCACGTGCACGAGGTCGCCGACCCGTACGGGGGCGAGGAAGGCCATCTCGTCCATGGACGCGGTGACCGCGGGGCCGCCGGAGTGGCGCCCGGCCACGGCCCCGGCCGCGTCGTCCACCAGCTTCATGATCACGCCGCCGTGCACCGTGCCGAGGAGATTGGTGTCGTTGGCCGTCATGATGTGGCTGAGGGTCGTACGGGAGGCCGCGGTCGGCTTCCCGGGCAGCTCGCCCGGTATCTCTGTCATACGGACACCTTAGATGCGGTGCGCAGGCATCAGCTCTGCAACAGGAACGGAACGGACTCCACCCCGGGCTGTCGGACGACGCGCCCGGGCAGGCATCCTTGGGCGCATGAATGACTGGCCTGAAGGTCGTGAGGACGGGTACGGGCGCGGCAGCGCGGGAGCGCAGCCCGAGGGCGCGCAGCGGATGCGGCACGTCCAGCGCCCGCCCCGGCAGCAGCCGCCGCGGCCGGCGGTACCGCCGCCCGCCCGGCGCCCCGGACCGCCCTCGCCCGCCCCCTCGGTGCCCCCGCAGCAGGCGCAGGGCCACGACACGTACGGCGGCTACGACAGCGGCTACAACACGGGCCAGGTCTACGGGTCGCCCGCGGGCCCCGGCGGGCCCGCTCAGCCGCCCTCGGGGCCCGGCCGCCCCGGGCGGGCGCCCGGACCGGCGCCGGACTGGCGCAAGCGGATCAAGGTCGGCTCGATCGTGCTGGTCTCCGCGCTGGTGGTGACGACGGTCTCCACGTACTTCTGGGCGGACTCCAAGGTGCGCCGGGAGGTGGACCTGTCCAAGGTGATCGAGCGCCCGAAGGAGGGCGACTGCACCACGTACCTGATCGTGGGCTCCGACAGCCGCGAGGGCATGTCCGACGAGGAGAAGAAGAAGCTCCACACGGGCTCGGCCGAGGGCAAGCGGACCGACTCGATGATGATCCTGGCGAAGTGCTCCAGCGGGAACACCATGATCTCGCTGCCGCGCGACTCGGACGTGGAGATCCCGTCCTTCGTGGGCTCCCAGTCGGGCAAGAAGTTCCCCGCGCAGGGGCGGCGGGTCAAGCTCAACGCGGCGTACGCGGAGGACGGGCCCGAGCTGCTCGTGCGGACGGTGGAGCACAACACCGGCCTGCGGATCGACCACTACGCGGAGATCGGCTTCGCCGGCTTCGCGAACATCGTGGACGCGCTGGGCGGGGTGGAGCTGGACATCGAGCAGGGCTTCAAGGACGAGAAGTCCGGTGCCGACTTCCAGGCGGGCAGGCAGACCCTGAACGGCGAGCAGTCGCTGGCCTTCGTGCGGACCCGGTACGCCTTCGCGGAGTCGGACCTGCAGCGGACGAAGAACCAGCAGAAGTTCCTGGCGGCGCTCGCGAGCCAGGCGGCGACCCCCACCACGGTCCTCAACCCGTTCGAGCTCTACCCGCTGCTGGGCGCGGGCCTGGACACGCTGATCGTGGACAAGGACATGGGCCTGTACGACATGGGCCAGATGTTCTTCGCGATGAAGGGCGTCAACGGCGGTGACGGCGTCTCGATGAACATGCCGATCTCGGGGCAGCGCGGCGGCAACCTGGTCTGGGACAAGGCCAAGGTGCAGCAGCTGGTCAAGCAGATCCAGAACGACGAGAAGGTCACCGTCCGCGGCAACTGACGGCGCCGGGCCGCCTCCGCCGACCGGGCGGGGCGGCCGGCAGCCGCCCCGGCTCGGGCGTTCCGCCCCGACTCGGGAGTTGGGCCCCGGCTCGGGCGTTCCGCCCCGGCTCAGGCGTCCGGGGAGAAGCGGATGGCGGCGTCGGGCAGCTGCGCCCCGCACCACACCCGGGCGCCCGCGCGGAGCTCGTTGTCGGCCCCCACGACGGCGTCGTCGCCGATGACGGCGCCGTCCAGCACGGTCCGCTCGCCCACCGTGGCGCGCGCGCCGATCAGCCCGGCGCTCACCTGTGCGTCGGCGCCGATGACGGCGCCCTCCAGGACGATGGAGCCCTGGACGACCGCCCCCGCCTCGATCCGGGCGCCGGCGCCCACGACCGTGCCGCCGGACAGTTTGGCCCCGGCCGCCACGTGGGCGCCGGGCAGGACGAGGGACTCGCCGCGCCGGCCGGGGACGGCCGGGGAGGAGACCACGCCGCGGACCAGGTCGGCGGATGCCTGGACGATGGCCTCGGGCTTGCCCAGGTCCATCCAGTAGGTGTTCTCGGTGACCCCGTGCAGCGTGGCGCCGGACGCCAGCAGGCCGGGGAAGGTCTCGCGCTCGACCGAGACCGGGCGGCCCGCCGGGATGGAGTCGATCACGCTGCGGCGGAAGACGTAGCAGCCGGCGTTGATCTGGTCGGTGATGATCTCTTCGGGGGTCTGTGGCTTCTCGGTGAAGGCCAGCACCCGCCCCTCGGAGTCCGTGGGGACCAGGCCGAAGGCACGCGGGTCCTCGACCTGGACCAGGTGCAGGGAGACGTCCGCGTCCACGGTTGTGTGGGATGCGACGAGTCCGGCGATGTCCAGGCCCGTGAGGATGTCCCCGTTGAAGACGAGGACGGCCGAGTCCGGGCCGCCGGTGAGCAGCCGGGCGGCGTTGCGGATGGCTCCGCCGGTGCCGAGCGGCTCGTCCTCGACGACGTACTCCAGGTGGACGCCGAACTCGGATCCGTCGCCGAAGTAGGGCTCGAAGACCTCGGCGAGGTAGCAGGTGGCCATCACGATGTGCGTGACACCGGCGGCCGCGGCGCGGGCTATCTGGTGGGCGAGGAAGGGCACGCCTGCGGTGGGGACCATCGGCTTCGGCGTGTTCACCGTCACGGGACGCAGCCGCGTCCCCTGTCCGCCGACCAGCAGGATCGCTTCCGTCATTGCGTTCTCCCCAACCGACTCCGGCGTACGAAGGTCCAAATTTAGCCCATCCGAGTGGCCCCGAAGGGCCTGAGGTGGCGCAACGCGCCCGTGCGCCCACCCGTACGGCCGTAGTGCCCGGCGTGTCCCCAAATGACCTGGCCGCGCGGGCGTTCCCGCTCCGGCGGAACGGTGCCCGCGGCGACGCGCACGGCCCCCGGCAGCCTGCCGGGGGCCGTGCGCGTCGCGTCGTGTTCCTGCCGGTCGGGCGCGCTACGGCAGGTTGCGCGCCATGACGATCCGCTGGACCTGGTTGGTGCCCTCGTAGATCTGGGTGATCTTGGCGTCGCGCATCATGCGCTCCACCGGGTAGTCGCGGGTGTAGCCGTAGCCGCCGAGGAGCTGGACGGCGTCCGTGGTGACCTCCATGGCCACGTCGGAGGCGAAGCACTTGGCCGCGGCGCCGAAGAAGGTCAGGTCGGCGTCGGTGCGCTCGGACTTCGCGGCGGCCGCGTACGTCAGCTGGCGGGCGGCCTCGATCTTCATGGCCATGTCCGCGAGCATGAACTGCACGCCCTGGAAGTCGCCGATCGGCTTGCCGAACTGCTTGCGCTCCTGGACGTAGCCCTTGGCGTAGTCCAGGGCGCCCTGCGCGATGCCGAGCGCCTGGGCGGCGATCGTGATGCGGGTGTGGTCGAGGGTCTTCATCGCGGTGGCGAATCCGGTGCCCTCGGCGCCGATCATGCGGTCGGCCGGGATGCGGACGTTGTCGAGGTAGACCTCGCGCGTCGGGGAGCCCTTGATGCCGAGCTTCTTCTCGGGCGCGCCGAAGGAGACGCCCTCGTCCGACTTCTCGACCACGAAGGCGGAGATGCCCTTGGAGCGCTTCTCCGGGTCGGTGACGGCCATGACCGTGTAGTACTCGGAGACGCCCGCGTTGGTGATCCAGCGCTTGACGCCGTTCAGCACCCAGAAGTCGCCGTCGCGGACCGCGCGGGTCTTCATGCCGGCCGCGTCGGAGCCCGCGTCCGGCTCGGAGAGCGCGTACGAGAACATCGCGTCGCCCTTGGCGAGGGGGCCGAGGTACTTGGCCTTGAGCTCCTCGGAGCCGGAGAGGATCACCGGGAGCGAGCCGAGCTTGTTGACCGCGGGGATGAGGGAGGAGGAGGCGCAGACGCGGGCCACTTCCTCGATCACGATCACGGTGGCGAGGGCGTCGGCGCCCGCGCCGCCGTAGGTCTCGGGCACGTGCACGGCGTGCAGGTCGCTGGCGACCAGCGCGTCCAGGGCCTCCTGCGGGAAGCGGGACTCCTCGTCGACCGCGGCGGCGAACGGCAGGATCTTCGCCTCGGCGAGCGAGCGGACCGACTCGCGGAGCATGTCGTGCTCCTCGGCCGGGCGGTACAGGTCGAAGTCGGCAGAACCCGCCAAGATCTCTCACTCCCCAGGGTGATGCGTGATGCTAACTACCGTTAAGTAACGCCAGCCTAGTGGCCGAGGCGCAGGTGGCGGTACGGACGGCCCACGTGAGTTGCGTGACAGCGGGGTCACCTACGGGAGAACGTCCCCCGCGACGGGCCCGACTATGCTCAGTGGCCGCAAACGGCCCGCACCCCCTGGAGCACCCATGGCCCCCCTCAGGATCACTGTGATCGGCACCGGTTACCTCGGCGCCACGCACGCCGCGGCGATGGCGGAGCTGGGGTTCGAGGTGCTGGGGCTGGACGTGGTGCCGGAGAAGATCGAGCTGCTGGCCTCGGGCCGGGTGCCGATGTACGAGCCGGGGCTGGAGGAACTGCTGGCCCGGCACGTGGCCGGGCTGCCGGGCTCCTCGGGGCGGCTTCGGTTCACGACCTCCTGGGAGGAGGTCGGGGAGTTCGGCGACGTCCACTTCGTGTGCGTGAACACTCCGCAGAAGCACGGCGAGTACGCCTGCGACATGTCCTACGTCGACTCCGCGATGGCCTCGCTGGCCCCGCACCTGACGCGGCCGGTGCTGGTGGTCGGCAAGTCCACCGTGCCGGTGGGCTCGGCGCAGCGGCTGGCCGCGAAGCTCGCGGAGCTCGCGCCGGCGGGGGCGGACGTGGAGCTGGCGTGGAACCCGGAGTTCCTGCGGGAGGGCTTCGCGGTGCAGGACACCCTGCACCCCGACCGGATCGTGATCGGCGTCCAGGGCGAGCGGGCCGAGAAGCTGCTGCGCGAGGTGTACGAGACGCCGATGTCGGAGGGCTCGCCGCTGGTCGTCACCGACTTCCCGACCGCCGAGCTGGTCAAGACGGCCGCCAACTCCTTCCTGGCCACGAAGATCTCCTTCATCAACGCGATGGCGGAGGTCTGCGAGGCGGCCGGCGGTGACGTGGTCAAGCTGGCGGAGGCCATCGGCTACGACGAGCGGATCGGCTCGAAGTTCCTGCGGGCCGGGATCGGCTTCGGCGGCGGCTGCCTGCCCAAGGACATCCGGGCCTTCATGGCACGGGCCGGCGAGCTGGGGGCCGACCAGGCGCTGACCTTCCTGCGGGAGGTCGACTCGATCAACATGCGGCGGCGCGGGCACATGGTGGAGCTGGCGCGGGAGGCCGTCGGCGGGTCGTTCCTCGGCAAGCGGGTCGCCGTGCTCGGGGCCACGTTCAAGCCGGACTCCGATGACGTCCGCGACTCGCCCGCGCTGAACGTGGCCGGGCAGATCCACCTCCAGGGCGGCCAGGTCACCGTCTACGACCCCAAGGGCATGGACAACGCGCGGCGCGTCTTCCCGACGCTGGGGTACGCGGATTCCGCGCTGGAGGCGGCCCGGGGCGCGGAGGTCGTCCTCCACCTGACCGAGTGGCGCGAGTTCCGCGAGCTCGACCCGGCGGAGCTGGGCCGCGTCGTCACCGACCGGCTGGTCCTGGACGGCCGCAACGCGCTCGACCCCGAGCTGTGGCGCGCGGCCGGCTGGACCTACCGCGCGATGGGCCGCCCCCGGGCCTAGTACCGCTCCGGCGGGTGCGGGCGGGGCGGGCCCCGCCCGCAGCCGCCGGGAGCCGGGGCCGGTGTCCCGGTCCCCGGCGGGGTGGTGCGGGAGCCGCCTCAGAAAGGTGTCGGGGCGGGACGCCGGTGGTGGGCGGCACGGGAGGTGAATTCCGCGTCGCGCAGGACCCGTTGGGCGTTGCCCCAGGTCAGCAGGGCCAGGTCGGATTCCGGCCAGCCCCGGTCGAGGAGTTCCGCGATCAGGTGGGGGTACCCCGAGGGGTCGGTCAGACCCGTGGGGCGGGGGTCGCCCGGTTCGGCGCCGAAGCCGGCGCCCAGGCCGACGCAGTGCGGGCCCGCGACGGCCCGTACGTGGTCGATGTGGTCGGCCACCGCGTGCAGGGAGTCCCCGGTCCGGGCGGGGTCGAAGGTGACCATCGCCAGGCCGTTCGCCTCCCGCAGGGCCAGCAGGACCTCGTCGGTGACGTTCCGCGGGTGCGGGTTCAGGGCCGCGGCCGCCGTGTTCGAAATGAGCACCGGCGCCTTCGAGGCGGCCGCGATCCGGCAGGCCGTGGTCGGCGGGCACCCGGTCAGGTCCAGCACGATGCCGAGCCTGTTCGCCTCCTGGACCACCTCGTGGCCGAAGGCCGTCAGGTCCCGCCGCGCCCAGGGCGCCCCCGCGGGCGCGAGGATCCGTACGCCCAACGCGTGGAACGCGTGCAGCGCGCTCAGCGAGTCGGTCAGCGTCCGGCCGGGCACCGGTCCCAGGAAGCAGGCGATGCGGCCGCGGTTGCGCGCGTCCGACATGTCGTCGGCGGTCAGTGCGAGGCACAGGCCGTCGGGGTAGCGGTGGACCAGGGCCAGCGCCACGTCGATCTGTTCCAGGGTGTCGGACACCACCTGGTCGTCCGCCGCGCCTTCGTCCGGGGTGAGCAGCGACCAGAACTGGGCACCGACTCCCCCGACGCGCAGTCGCGGGATGTCGGTGTCGACACCGGCGTCGGGCGTGTCGATGTCGTGGTACGGGGTCTGGCGCAGGGTCCAGACGAGCGTGTTGCACCCGTCCGCGACGGGATGCACGGCCAGCAGCGCGGCGGCCCGTTCGAGGGCCCCGGTCACCGCTGGGGGGGCGGGAAGGTCTTCCGCCCCGATGCCCACGGAGTGGGGTTCATCCTGCAGGTCGGCCATGGCGTTCGCTCCGGTCTCGGCGGCAGCAGGGAGAGCTGGTGCCACCGTGACACGCGGGACGCCCCGGTCGCCCGGCAGGTGTGGCATTCGGGTGTAACCCGGAGGTCACACCCGCTCGCCCCACGCGCCGGCCCGCAGGTGCGGGCGGTGTCCCTACCGGATCACCGCGTTGGACGGCCCGCGGGACGCCGACAGGTCCCGCGCCACCGCCTCCGCATCGCGCAGCACCCGTACCGCGTTGGACCAGGTCAGCTTCGCCAGGTCGGCCTTCGACCAGCCGCGCGCGAGCAGCTCCGCGACCAGGTTCGGGTAGCCCGCCACGTCGTCCAGCCCGGACGGGGTGAAGGCCGTGCCGTCGTAGTCCCCGCCGATGCCGATGTGGTCGATCCCGGCCGCCTCGCGCATGTGGTCCAGGTGGTCGGCGACGGTGGCGGCCGTGGCCACCGGGCGCGGGCGCTCTGCCTCGAACGCCCGGTGCAGGGCCATCGCCCGGGGCGTCGTGTCCAGGTGGTGCAGGCCGTGCGCCCGCAGGTTCTCGTCCGCGGCCAGCGTCCACTCGACGGCCGCCGGCAGGATGAACTTCGGGACGAAGGTGGCCATGGCCACCCCGCCGTTGGCCGGGAGCCGCTCCAGCACGTCGTCGGGGATGTTGCGCGGGTGGTCGCACACCGCACGCGCCGAGGAGTGCGAGAAGACGACCGGCGCGGCCGTGGCGTCCAGCGCGTCGCGCATCGTCGTCGCGGCCACGTGCGAGAGGTCCACCAGCATCCCGACGCGGTTCATCTCGGCGACGACCTCGCGGCCGAACTCCGTCAGACCGCCGTGCCGGGGCTCGTCGGTCGCCGAATCCGCCCAGTCGATGGTGTCGTTGTGGGTGAGCGTCAGGTACCGCACGCCCAGCCGGTACAGGGCGCGCAGGGTGGCGAGCGAGTTGTTGATGGAGTGGCCGCCCTCGGCGCCCATCAGCGAGGCGATCCGGCGCTCCGCGCGGGCCGCCTCCATGTCGTCCGCGGTCAGCGCCCGCACCAGGTCGGCGGGGTAACGGCCGATCAGCTGGTCGACCGCGTCCACCTGTTCCAGCGTGGCGCTGACCGCCTCGTCGCCGGTCAGCTCGGTGCTCACGTACACCGACCAGAACTGCGCGCCGACCCCGCCGGCCCGCAGCCGCGGGATGTCGGTGTGCAGGTACGCCGACTGGTCGCCGGCGATGTCGCGCTGGTCCAGGTCGTAGCGCACCTGCTTGCGCAGCGCCCAGGGCAGGTCGTTGTGACCGTCCACGACGGGGTGCTCGGCCAGCAGCGCGCGCGCCTCGTCCAGGCGCTGCGCCGCGCTCACTTGCCGAATCCGAAGGACTCCGCGCCCGCCACCTTCGTCCGCAGCCGCTTGCCCTTCTCGGTGGCCTGGTCGTTCAGCTCCTGCTGGAACTCGCGCATCCGGCCCAGCAGCTCGGCGTCGTGCGCGGCCAGCATCCGGACCGCGAGCAGCCCGGCGTTGCGCGCCCCGGCGACCGAGACGGTGGCGACGGGGACCCCGGCGGGCATCTGCACGATCGACAGCAGCGAGTCCATGCCGTCGAGGTACTTCAGCGGGACCGGGACGCCGATGACCGGCAGCGGGGTGACCGAGGCGAGCATGCCGGGCAGGTGGGCGGCCCCGCCGGCACCGGCGATGATCGCCTTCAGGCCGCGGTCGGCGGCCTGCTCCCCGTACGCGACCATCTCGCGCGGCATGCGGTGCGCCGAGACGACGTCGACCTCGTAGGGGATCTCGAACTCGTCCAGGGCCTGGGCGGCGGCCTCCATGACCGGCCAGTCCGAATCGGACCCCATGACGATGCCGACGACGGGGCCTGCGGCGGAGGTGCTCATTCGGTGACCGTTCCTCTGAGGTAGTCGGCAGCGTGGCGTGCGCGCTCCAGCACATCGTCCAGGTCGTCGCCGTAGGTGTTGACGTGGCCGACCTTGCGGCCGGGTTTCACGTCCTTGCCGTACATGTGGATCTTCAGCTGGGGGTCGTGGGCCATGCAGTGCAGGTACGCCGCGTACATGTCGGGGTAGTCCCCGCCCAGCACGTTCGCCATGACCGTCCACTTGGCGCGGGGGCGCGGGTCGCCCAGCGGGAGGTCCAGGACCGCGCGCACGTGGTTGGCGAACTGGGAGGTGACGGCGCCGTCCTGGGTCCAGTGGCCGCTGTTGTGCGGGCGCATGGCCAGTTCGTTGACGAGGATGCGGCCGTCGGTCGTCTCGAACAGCTCCACGGCCAGGTGGCCGGTCACGCCGAGCTCCCGGGCGATGCGCAGGGCCAGGGTCTGGGCCTCGCCCGCCAGCTCCTCCGAGAGGTTCGGGGCGGGGGCGATCACCGTGTCGCAGACCCCGTCCACCTGGACGGACTCCACGACGGGGTAGGCCACCGCCTGGCCGTGCGGGGAGCGGACGATGTTGGCCGCGAGCTCGCGGACGTACTCGACCTTCTCCTCCGCCAGGACCGGCACACCCGCCTTGAAGGGCGCCGCCGCGTCCTCGGGGGTGCGGACGAACCACACGCCCTTGCCGTCGTACCCGCCGCGCACCGTCTTGAGGATGACGGGGAAGCCGCCCACCTCGTCCGCGAAGGCCGCCACGTCCGCCGGATCGCTCACGATCCGGTGGCGGGGGCTCGGCGCGCCGATCTCGTCGAGCTTGGCGCGCATCACCCCCTTGTCCTGGGCGTGCACCAACGCGTCGGGCCCCGGGCGGACGGGGACGCCGTCCGCCTCCAGGGCCCTGAGGTGCTCGGTGGGCACGTGCTCGTGATCGAAGGTGATCACGTCGCAGCCGCGCGCGAAGGCGCGCAGGGTCTCCAGATCGCGATAGTCGCCGATGACGACGTCGCTCACGACCTGGGCCGCCGAGTCCTGTGGGGTGTCACTGAGGATCTTGAATCTGATGCCGAGGGGGATGCCCGCCTCGTGGGTCATGCGGGCGAGCTGTCCGCCGCCGACCATGCCGACTACCGGGAACGTCACTCCTCCAGGGTATCCGGCGGTTTTGCGCCATCGGGACCCGCCCGGGCGCTGTTCCTGCCCGGACACGCCGGTGTGCCGTGCGTCGCACGGTGCGCGAAGGCACAGACGGAGCGCAGGGGCGACAATTAACATGAGGGGGTTGACGGAGAACAGCGGACGCCCCCGTGCGGGGCGGTGACCGACAGGGACTGACCATTCAGATGAGCACGCCGGGGAACGGATCTGTTCTCGAACGCGTACGCGGTCTCGTTCGGGAGGTCGCCAAGTTCGGGGCGGTCGGCGGTCTGGGTGTGCTGGTCAACCTGGGTGTCTTCAACCTGATCCGCAACACGACCGACCTGCAGGTGGTGCGCGCGAGCGTGATAGCCACGGTGGTGGCCATCGCCACGAACTACCTCGGCTTCCGCTACTTCGCCTACCGGGACCGCGCCCAGAGCGGCCGCACCCGTGAGTTCACCCTGTTCGTCGGCTTCAGCGCGATCGGCCTGGTGATCGAGAACGGCGTGCTCTACACGGCCACGTACGGCTTCGGCTGGGACGGACCGGTCGCCACGAACGTCTTCAAGTTCATCGGCATCGGCATCGCGACCGTCTTCCGCTTCTGGTCGTACCGGACCTGGGTCTTCAAGGCCCTGCCGCCGGCCGCGGAGGCCGAGCCGATACCCGAGCCCGCGCCGCTGCCCAAGCCGGACCGCAAGCCCGAACCGCAGCCCGAGCCCGAGCCCGAACCCGCGGCGAGCTAGCCCGCGGCCCCCGGCCCGGTCCGGTCCGGTCCGCAGACCTAGCGGACGGTCTTCTCGGGCTCCGTGCGCTCCGGGGCCGTCCGGCTCAGGAACAGGGCGAAGACCGGCGGCTGCGCCTGGAGCAGCTCGAGGCGCCCGCCGTCGGCCTCCGCGAGGTCCCGCGCGACGGCCAGGCCGATGCCGGTGGAGTTGCGGCCGCTGATGGCCCGCTCGAAGATCCGGTTGCCGAGGTCCGGCGGGACGCCCGGCCCCTCGTCGGTGACCTCCAGCACCGCCTGGTTCCCGACCACCCGGGTGCGCAGGGCGACGGTGCCGCCGCCGTGCATCAGCGCGTTCTCCACCAGGGTGGCCAATACCTGGGCGACCGCGCCCGGGGTGCCGACGGCCCGTACGCCCTGCTTGCCGGAGCGCACGATGGCCCGGCCGGCGCTGCGGTAGGCGGGCCGCCACTCCTCCACCTGCTGTTTGACGACCTCGTCCAGGTCGAAGGGGACCGCCGAGCCGGTCCGCGGGTCCCGCGAGTTCGTGAGCAGGCGCTGCACCACGTCCGTGAGCCGCTCGACCTGGGTCAGGGCGATGGTCGCCTCCTCCCGTACGGTCTCCAGGTCCTCGGTGACCGTGATCTCCTCCAGCCGCATCGACAGCGCGGTGAGCGGGGTCCGCAGCTGGTGCGAGGCGTCCGCGGCCAGGCGCCGCTCGGCGGTCAGCATCCTGCCGATCCGCTCGGCGCTGGAGTCCAGTACGTCCGCGACCCGGTCCAGCTCGGGCACCCCGTACCGCTTGTGCCGCGGCCGCGGGTCCCCGGATCCCAGGCGCTCGGCGGTCTCGGCGAGGTCGGTGAGCGGGGAGGCCAGCCGGTTCGCCTGCCGTACGGCGAGCAGTACGGCCGCCACGACGGCCAGCAGCGCGACGGCGCCGACCACCGCGAGGGTCCGCCCGACCTCCTTGGTCACGGTGGAGCGGGCTTCCTCGACGACGACGGTCTCGCCCTGCTCGCCGCGTGCGGTGCCGCGGATGACCTCCTCGTCGATCCGGTGGCCGACCTCCACGGTGGGCTGCCCGGGGATGGTGATCGTGGCGTGGTGGCCGACGTCCAGCTGGTCGGCGAGGGCCTGCGGGTCGACCTGCTCGTGCTCCAGGACGTTCGCCTCGACGATCCCGACCAGGCGCTGGGCCTCGTACTCGATGCGGTCCTGGGCGCTGCTGGTGATGGTCCGGGTCTCCACGATCACCAGGGAGACGCCGAAGACGGCGATCACGACGAGTACGACGGCGAGCGTGGAGTTGATCAGACGGCGGCGCATGGCGTGGGAGCCGCTCAGCTCTTCTCGAAGCGGAAGCCGACGCCGCGCACGGTGGCGATGTAGCGGGGGTTGGCCGCGTCGTCGCCCAGCTTCTTGCGCAGCCAGGAGATGTGCATGTCGAGGGTCTTGGTGGAGGACCACCAGGTGGTGTCCCAGACCTCGCGCATGAGCTGGTCGCGGGTGACGACCCGGCCGGCGTCGCGGACCAGGACGCGCAGCAGGTCGAACTCCTTGGCCGTGAGCTGGAGCTCCTCCTCCCCCATCCAGGCGCGGTGCGATTCGACGTCGATGCGCACGCCGTGGGTGGCGGGGGGCTGGGTGGCCTCGGCCGCGCCGCGCCGGAGCAGGGCCCGGACCCGGGCCAGCAGCTCGGCGAGGCGGAAGGGCTTGGTGACGTAGTCGTCGGCGCCGGCGTCGAGGCCGACGACCGTGTCGACCTCGTCCGCCCGGGCGGTCAGGACCAGGATCGGGAAGCCGTGGCCCTCGGCGCGCAGCCGGCGGGCCACCTCCAGGCCGTCCATGCCCGGCAGTCCGAGGTCCAGGACGACGAGGTCGACGCCGCCCTGCAGTCCTGCGTCCAGGGCCGTGGGGCCGTCCTCCCGGACCTCGACCTCGTACCCCTCCCGGCGCAGGGCGCGGGCCAGGGGCTCCGAGATGGATGCGTCGTCCTCGGCGAGCAGTACACGCGTCATGTGGGTGATGGTAGTCCGAGGCGACTGGTTCGAGGGGGCCGCGGGAAGACCCCTGTCTATCTGGGCTTATGAACGAGGGGCCGCCTTCGAATATGGTCGAACGGTTCCCACGGCGCCTGTGATCCATATCTCAAGTCCTTCCTTATCCGGCCCTGTCGTGTCGTATGGTGTCGAGACGCCTGATGCACTACCTCAGGGACCTTTGTGCCGAAAAGCGAGCCGAAGGCCTCTTTTTCTGTCCTGACCGGACCGGGCAGTCTTGACGGACTGGCCTGTCCGGGCTTGATGACAGTGAATGACCTGTGGGCCGGGCCCGTCGCGCGATGATGCGCGGCCGGGCGTGGATCCCGGTTACGGACGTCCCTTCTCCTCCGAACCCAGGAGGCGGACCCCAGGGCGTGGGGCGGGACCTCCGCTGCCGGTGCCGGCCACCCCCCACCGGGCGCTGATGGGCTCACGAAGCCACGCGTCCCGAGCAAGCAAGGATCGACCATGGCTTCCAGCCTGACGAGGGACTCGGCGGATCCGTCCACCGAGAAGACCTTCTTCGGCCACCCCCGTGGCCTGGCCACGCTGTTCATGACCGAGATGTGGGAGCGCTTCTCCTACTACGGCATGCGCGCACTTCTCGTGTACTACCTGGTCTCGGGCGGTGCCGACGCCGCCACGGGCAGCCAGGGCGGCGGCCTTGCCATGACCGCGGCCACGACCACGGCCATCTACTCCGTGTACGTCTCCATGGTCTACCTGATGGCCATGCCGGGCGGATGGTTCGGTGACCGCGTCTGGGGCGCCCGCAAGACGGTCGCCATCGCCGGTTTCGTGATCATGGGTGGTCACCTGTCGCTGGCCCTCCCGGGCCAGGCGATGTTCTTCGTCGGTCTGATCCTCGTCGCGACCGGTTCCGGTCTGCTGAAGGCCAACATCTCCACGATGGTCGGCCACCTGTACGACGGCCCGGAGGACCCGCGCCGCGACGGCGGCTTCACGCTCTTCTACATCGGCATCAACCTCGGTGCCTTCGTCGCCCCGTTCGTCGTCGGAACGGTCGGCAAGGAGCACAACTGGCACCTGGGCTTCGCCCTCGCCGCCGTCGGCATGGGTCTGGGTCTCGCCCAGTTCCTGATCGGCACCAAGAACCTGAGCCCGAAGAGCAGCGAGGTCCCGAACCCGCTGTCTGCCGAGGAGCGCAGCGCCGTCATCACGAAGGTCGTGCTCGCGGTCGTGGGCATCGCCGTCTTCTACGGTGCCGTGGTCTGGCTCGGCCACTACACCCTGAACTGGGCCCTGGTCCCGCTGACCCTGGCCGGCCTGATCATCCCGATCGCCGTGCTGACGCGGATCAAGCGCGACAAGGACCTGTCGGGCACCGAGCAGTCGCGCATGACGGCCTACATCTGGTTCTTCGTCGCCGCTGCCGTCTTCTGGATGATCTACGACCAGGGCGGCTCCACGCTGTCGCTGTTCGCCGACTCCAAGACCGCCGACACCGTCTTCGGCCTCGGCTTCTCGGCCACCTGGTACCAGTCGCTGAACCCGCTGTTCGTGATGGCCCTGGCCCCGGTCTTCGCCTGGCTGTGGCTGTGGCTGGCCCGCAAGAACCAGGAGCCGAACACCATCGTGAAGTTCGCGATGGGTCTGCTCCTGATCGGCGCCTCGTTCTTCGTCTTCATCGTCCCGATGAACATGGCGGGCGACGGCACCATGGTCTCCCCGATGTGGCTCGTCTCGATCTACATGATCCAGACCATCGGTGAGCTGTGCCTCTCCCCGGTCGGCCTCTCGGTCACCACGAAGATGGCACCGCAGAAGTACGCCTCCCAGATGATGGGCGTCTGGTTCCTCGCGGTCACCGCCGGTGACTGCACCACCAGCCTGCTCTCCATCGCCGGCGTCGACCTGAACGGCACCTGGGTGATCGGCTTCGAGGCCGCCGCCGCGGTGCTCGCGGGCTTCGCGGTCTACTCCTACCGCAAGAAGGTCCAGTCGCTGATGGGTTCCGTGCACTGACGCACCCCCTGCGCTACACGAGCGGCCCGGCACACCGAAAGGTGCGCCGGGCCGCTCGCGTAGCGCATCCGGATGAGCCGCGCGCACCGCGCCGGAAGGCGGGGTGCGCGCGGTCGGCGAGTGACGCGCGACGCCGTGCGGTTACCGCGTGCCGCGCAGCCGGCGCCACGGGGTGAAGGTGAAGACGGCGCCGCCGAGCAGGATCACCGTGCCGGCGACCAGGGCCAGGGCCTTGATGCCGCCCTCGTCCTGGGCGCCGGTGTCGGCGAGCCCGCCCGGCCCGTTGGTGGTGGTGCCCGTGGTGGAGGGCGAGCCGGATCCGCCCGCCTGGGCGGTGGTGTCCAGCTCCAGTGAGACGCCGCTGCTGGTCGCCTTGCAGGGCACGTTGATCGGCGTGGAGCCCGGGGCCATCGTGACGTCGATGGTCAGCTGGTCCGGGCTCAGCGTCACCTTGCCGCTCTTGCCCGGCTTGTAGGTGCCGGTCATGTCGTTGAGGCTGACCGGGGCCTTGTCGGGGATCGGCTCCGCGTTGGCCGGGCCGGAGACCTTGACCGTTCCGCTGTCCGCGCCGCCGAGCTTGACGTTCATCGAGGGCTTGAGGGCCCCCGCGGGCAGCGCCATGGGCGCGGCCATCGCGCCCTTCGCCGTCTTGACGGTCAGGTCGTAGCTGCCGCCGTTCTTCTTCGCGTTGATCGTGACCGGGGTCTTGATGCCCCCGGGGACGACCGGGCCGCAGTCGAAGGCGACCTCGACGGCCTTGCCCGGGAAGTCGGTCTGGCCGCCGCTTCCGCCGCTGGTGGTGCCTCCGTTGGTGGAGCCTCCGTTGGTCGTGCCTCCGTTGGTCGTGCCCCCGTTGGTGGTGCCTCCGTTGGTGGTGCCTCCGTTGGTCGTGCCCCCGTTGGTCGTGCCCCCGTTGGTCGTGCCGCCGCTGGAGCCGGCCGCCACGTCGATGGTGGCCCCGCCCTTCACCTCGCCGGTCGGCGCGCACTTGGTGACGAAGGTGCCGAAGGAGAAGGTGACGGCGACGTCGTACTTGCCGGGGGTAAGGGTGATCTTGCCGGGCTTGGTGAGCTTGAGCTTGCCCTTCATGGGCGACATGACCATGGGGGCCTTCTTCGGGATCGGCGGGTTCTTCTTCTCCCCGACGACCTTCAGCTCGCCCATGCCGCCGCCCACGGCGATCCAGCCGGTGGGCTGGACGGCGTCCTTCGGGATGTCCATCAGGTCCGTGTTGTTCGAGGCGGGCTTGACGGTCTCCCAGACCACCTCGACCTCGTCACCGACCTTGGCCGTGGCCGGGGCCGTGATCTTGGCCGTGGTCTCGCCCTCCACGGGGTCGCCCCCGCCGGCCGGCGGAACGCACTTGACCTTGAACGTGGCCTCGGCGGCCAGGGCGGGCGAAGCCGAGATGGCGATACCCGCGCCGCCGAGCAGCAGCGCGACCACGGCCGCGCTCACCCTCCGTTGGGTCTTCACGAATGTCCCTTCGTCGTCGAACGGTTCTCAGACGGTGCGGACGTCTGCGGTGCTGTCTCCGGCGCGCTGTCCGGGGTGAACCACGGCAGGACCGCCGTGGTGGTCTCGGGGGGTTCCGCCGCCGGCCGGCGGGTCCCGCGCGCGGGTCCCCGTACGGCGGGGATCCCGGGCAGGCGGGCCGTCACGGCGGCCGCCGCCTCGGGGATGCGGGCGCCGCGGTGGCGGCCGGAGGACGCCGTGCGCGGCCGGACCCTGTCGACGACGGCCATGCCGACGCGGAAGACCGCGGCCGGGATGACCAGCAGGAGCAGGCCCCAGAAGAGCAGGACGCCGTACGGCCGGTCCACGCCCCAGGGCTGGGTGGCCACGACGGTCTCGCCGTACTTGAGGGAGATGGTGTAGTCGCCGTACGCGCCCGCGGTGAGGGCCACGTTCAGGGCGATCTCCGCCTTGCCGCCGGGGGCGATGGTCCCCTTCCAGCGGACCTCCTCCCACAGCGGTGCGAACACCCCGTGGGCGGTGCCGAGCTGGAACACCGGGTCCTTGACCGGGGCGGAGCCCAGGTTGCCGACGGTGACCTTGAACGTGCGGCTGGGCGGGGCGCCGAACCAGGTCAGCACGCCGTCGTCGCCCTCCAGCCGGACCCCGGTGAGCATCGCGAGGCGGGCCGTTCCGGATGCGGCGGGCAGCTCGGCCACCGGATGGTCGGTGATCTTCAGGCCGGCGGCGACGGTGGACTGGTCGCCGTTGACCGAGGTGACGTTGACGACGCAGGGGCAGGGCTTGGGCGGTGCCACCACGGGCAGCTGCGCGGCGAAGTGCCCGTCGTCGGCGACGGACACGGCCACGCCGTCGGCGTTGGCGCAGCTGTTGGTCCCGCCGATCATGTTCTGCCCGCAGACCAGCAGCATCACGAGGGTCTTGGCCCGCCAGCCGGTGCCCGTGACGGTGATCTCGGTGCCCTTGGCGGCCTCCTGGAGCGAGAGCGCGACGGCCGGTTCGGCCTCGGCGGCGGCGGCCGGGTGCGCCGGGAACAAGGCGAGCGCGCACACCGCCAGCCCGGCGGCGAGCAAGGCTGCGAGTCTTCTCACCGGGGGGCTCCCGTCAGTTCGTGTTCGGGTGCAGGGGCGTGCCCGGCCGCGGGCGGCGCCCCGTGCGGCGGGTCTGGGCGAAGCCGGCGGGCGCGTACGAGGCACAGCGCGGCCGCGGTGGTCCCGCCGAGCGCGAGCAGGCCCGCTCCCGCCCATCCGGCGAGGTTCCACGGCACGAGCCAGCGCGATCCGGAGGCCACCGCGCGGGCGCCCCCGGGGGCGCTGACGGTGAGGGTGACGCGCACCCGGTCCAGGGCGGGGGCTCCGGGCCACGGCTCGGTGAGCTCCACCCGCTGGCCGGGGAGCAGTTCGACGGGCAGGGCGCGGCCGGTGCGTCCCGGCACGTCGCCGAAGAGGCCCTCGGCCCGCAGGGCCAGGTCCGGGGCGAGGGCCACGTTGCCGCGGTTGACCAGGGTGTAGGCGACGACCGCGGAGGGGCCCCTGCCCCGTACGGCGACGTCCTCGACCGTGAGGGCGGCCAGGGCGGGGCCGCTGACCCGCAGGTGGACCCGTACGCCGACCTCGTGGCCGCCCTCGGCGGCGACCACGGCGGCGGGATGGTCGCCGGGCGGGGAACCGGGCGGCACGGTGAGCGTGAAGGGGACCACCGCGCGGGTGCGGGGCGGGATCGTCACGGTGGCTCCGGCGCCGAAGCTGATCCACGCGCCGGCGCCGGCGCCGGGTGCTTGTGGGCGGTCTCCGGCCGCGGGGCGGGCCGGGCGGACCGCGAAGGCGCCGTCGGCGGTGTTGTAGGCGTCCGCTCCGCGCAGGGTGACCGTGCGTTCCCGGTCCGTGGTGTTGGCCAGGGCGAGGCGGTCCTCGAGGACGGTGCCCGGCGGGCCGGAGAGGTAGAAGTACGGGCGGCCCCCGCCGGGCCGGGCCGCGGCGGCCGGACCGGCGACGGGCTCGGCGGTCCAGCCGGGCTCGTCCGCCGCCGCGGGATCCGCGGCGGCCGGGGGAGCCAGGAGCAGGGCCGGCACGGTGGCCGCAAGGAGCAGCGCCCCGAGCCGGCGGAGCCTTCGGGGGGGTCGGAGCACGGGCATGGCCGGGGGTGCTCCGTTCAGGACCCGGCCCGCCGGCCGCGCCGGGTCAGCCACAGCACGCCGGCGGCGCCGGAGAGCAGCACGGTGCCGCCGAGGGTGCCCAGCGCGAGGGCGGAGTCGGCGGGGCCGGTCTGCGGGAGGGTGCCGTCCCCGTCCTCGTCGCCGGACGGGGCGGCGGCCCCGCCGGGGGCGGTGACGTCGAGTTCCAGGGACGGGCCCGGGCTGTTGCCGGGGGTACAGGTGGTGGTCGTGCCCATGGCCTTGATGGTGAGCACCCCGGCGGTGAAGGTGACCTTGCCGCTCTTCTTGGGCTTGTAGGTGCCCGACAGGTCGGTGATCTTGATGGGGGTGTTGGCGGGCGCGGCCTCGGGGTTGGGCGGGCCGGAGACCGGGACGGTGGCCTTCTCGGCTCCTCCGACGACGATGACCGCGCTGGGGTTCATCGCGCCCTTGCCGAGCTCGATGGGGCTGGACGAGACGCCCTTCTGGAAGGACATCGTCAGCTTGTAGGCGTCGCCTTCCTTGACGGCCTTGATGTCGATGGGCGAGACGGCCGACTTGTCCCCGATCGGGGTCTTGCAGTCGTAGGCCACGTCGACGACCGCGGCCCGGGCCGCGGGGGCGGCCAGCAGTAGCGCCGATCCGGCCAGCGCGGAGGCCAGCGCGAGCGCGGTGGAGCGTTTCCGGTTGGACACCTTCGTCTTCCCCTCGGACCTCGGGACCACAAGTTACTGACGACACATCAGATTGGTGGCTCAAGGTACGCCCGGGGCCCTGCGGAGGGAAGACAAAGGGCAGGCCGGAATTGACCGTTCGTCAGTGCACGCGGACACCCCGCTGCCACACGGCGGACACGAGCGGGACGCCCGGGCGGTAGGCGAGGTGGACGTGGCTGGGCGCGTCGAGCAGGGCCAGATCGGCGCGGGCGCCGGGGGTCACCGAGCCGATGTCGCTGCGGCGCAGGGCGCGGGCGCCGCCGGCCGTGGCCGACCACACGGCCTCGTCGGGGGTCATCCGCATGTCGCGGACGGCGAGCGCGATGCAGAACGGCATGGAGCTGGTGTAGGAGGAGCCGGGGTTGCAGTCCGTGGACAGGGCCACGGTGGCCCCGGCGTCGATCAGGCGGCGGGCGTCGGGCCACTGGGCGCGGGTGGAGAACTCGGCGCCGGGCAGGAGGGTGGCCACGGTGGTCGAGGCCGCCTGGGCGAGGGCGTCCACGTCCGCGTCGGTGAGGTGGGTGCAGTGGTCGGCGGAGGCGGCCTCCAGCTCGACGGCGAGCTGGACACCGGGCCCGTAGGAGAGCTGGTTGGCGTGGACGCGCGGGATCAGCCCGGCGGCGGCCCCTGCGGTGAGGACGGCCCGGGCCTGGTCCCCGTCGAAGGCGCCCTTCTCGCAGAAGACGTCCACCCAGCGGGCGTACGGGGCGCAGGCCGCCAGCATCTCCCCGGTGACGAGGGCCACGTAGCCGGCCGGATCCTCGGCGAAGTCGGGGGACACGATGTGCGCGCCGAGGTAGGTGACCTCCTCGGTGTGCGCGGCGGCGATGCGCAGGGCGCGGGCCTCGTCGGCGGTGGTCAGCCCGTAGCCGGACTTGGTCTCGAAGGTGGTGGTGCCCTGGCGGCGCGCCTCGTCGAGGTGGCGCACCAGGTTGGCTTCGAGCTCGGAGTCGGTGGCGGCGCGGGTGGCGGCGACGGTGGTGCGGATGCCTCCGGCGGAGTAGGCGCGGCCCGACATCCGGGCGTTGAACTCCTGGGTGCGGTCGCCGGCGAAGACAAGGTGGCTGTGGCTGTCGACGAAGCCGGGGATCAGGGCCCAGCCCTGCGCGTCGAAGGCCTCGTCGGCGGCGGGCGCGTTGGCGGCGGGGCCGACCCAGGCGATGCGCTCTCCGTCGATGACGACGGCGGCGTCCTCGACCAGGCCGAGGGGGCTGCCGTCACCGAGGGCGGGGTCGTTGGTGACGAGGCTGCCGATGTTCGTGATGGCGGTGGTGGTCATGGATTCCTCTCAGGGCTTGCTCGTCCCCCGCCCCGCCCCTTCCCGAAACCGGGCTCTGCCCGATCCCGGTCCTCAAACGCCGGACGGGCTGGACAATCCAGCCCCGCCGGCGTTTGAGGCGCGGGGTGCGGGGCGGAACCCCGGGAAACGGCGAAAGGGCGGGGCGGCGGAGAGCAACGTCAGGCGCGGAGGGCCGCGATCGCTTCGGACAGGGCGGACGGGACGTCCGGGACGAGGGTGTGGGCGCCGTCGCGGACGATGTGCCGGCCGCCCACCACCGTGTGCCGGACGTCCGCGGCCGAGGCGGCGAAGACGGCCGTCTCGGCGCCGAGGCGCGGCAGGGGCCCGGCCGTCCGGACGGAGTCCAGCGCGATCGTGGTGAAGTCCGCCGGCGCGCCGGCCTCCAGGCGCCCCGCGTCGGGCCGCCCGAGGGCCGCGTGGCCGTCGGCGGTGGCGGCCGTGAGCAGCGCGTTCGCCGTCCAGTGCCCCCGCGTACGGCTGCGCAGCCGCTCGTTGAGCTCCATCGCGCGGGCCTCCTCCAGCAGGTCGATGACCGCGTGGCTGTCGCTGCCGAGGGAGAGCGGGCTGCCCGCCTGCTGGAGGCGGGTCGCCGGGCCGATGCCGTCGGCCAGGTCGCGTTCCGTCGTCGGGCACATGCAGGTGCCGGTGGTGGTGGCGCCGAGCAGGGCGATGTCCGCGTCGGTCAGGTGCGTGTTGTGGACGCCGGTGGTGGCCGGGCCGAGCACGCCGTGGTCGGCGAGCAGCTGCGTCGGGGTCCTGCCGTGCGCGGCCCGGCAGGCCTCGTTCTCGGCGGTCTGCTCCGAGAGGTGGACGTGCAGCGGGGCGCGGCGCTCCTGCGCCCAGGCGGCGACGGTGGCCAGCTGGGCGGCCGGGACGGCGCGCACCGAGTGGATCGCCGCGCCGATCAGGGCGTGCTCACGCGGCTTCAGCGCGCTCACCCGCTCCGCCCACGCCTCGGCGGTGCCGTCGCAGAAGCGCAGCTGGTGCGGGTTGGGCGCCTCGCCGAAGCCTGCCGAGAGGTAGGCCGTGTCGAGGAGGGTGATCCGAATGCCGGCCGCGGCGGCGGCCTCGATCAGGGCCTCGCCCATCGCGTTCGGGTCGGCGTAGGGGGCGCCGCCCGGGGCGTGGTGGACGTAGTGGAACTCGCCGACGTTGGTGATGCCGGCCAGCGCCATCTCGGCGTACACGGCCCGGGCGAGCTCGAAGTAGCGCTCGGGCGTGAGGTTCTGGGCGACCTTGTACATGACGTCGCGCCAGGTCCAGAAGGTGCCGGAGCCCACCTGGACCGTGCCGCGCAGGGCCCGGTGGAAGGCGTGGGAGTGCGCGTTGGCCAGGCCCGGGAGGGTCAGGCCGCGCAGGATCTCCGCACCCGGCGGCGGGGCGTCCACGCCGGTGCGCAGGCCGGCGATCCGGCCGTCGCCGGACACGGCCACGGCCACGCCCGGCTCGACGTGGGTGGCGAGCCAGGCGTGTTCCAGCCAGTACGTCTTGTCCGCGGTCACCACGTGCCCCTTCACCTGCATGCGAGACCCTCCAGTACGTCGGCGAGGGCGAGGACTCCGGCGACGCAGTCGTCCTCGGCGGCGAACTCCTTGGGAGAGTGGGAGACACCGGTGGGGTTCCGTACGAACAGCATCGCGGTCGGGACGGCCGCGGAGAGGATTCCGGCGTCGTGTCCCGCCCCGGTGCCGAGGACGGGGACGGCCCCGCCCAGGATCCGGTTCATCTCGTCGCGCAGGGCGTGCTCGAACTCGACGACCGGGGTGAAGGACTCCCGGACCACTGCGAGGTCGATGCCGTCCTGGTCGGCGCGCTCGCGGGCGGCCTTCTCGATGGCGGTGACGACCGTGTCGAGGGTGGCCTGGTCGGCGGCGCGCGAGTCGAGCCAGCCGCGCACGAGGGAGGGGATGGCGTTGACCCCGTTGGGCTCGACGGCGATCTTCCCGAACGTGGCGACGGCTCCGGAGAGGGCCGCCTCGGTGCGGGCGGCCAGCACGGTCGCCGCGTACGTGAGCATCGGGTCGCGGCGGTCCACCAGGCGGGTGGTGCCCGCGTGGTTGGCCTCGCCGCGGAAGTCGAACCGCCAGCGGCCGTGCGGCCAGATCGCGGACGCGATGCCCACCCGGTCCCCGGACAGGTCCAGGGCGCGGCCCTGCTCCACGTGCAGTTCGACGAAGGCGCCGATGCGGGCGAGCCGTTCGGGGTCGGCGCCGATGCCCTCGGGGTCGTAGCCGGCGGCCTCCATGGCCTGCGGGAGGGAGATCCCCTCCGCGTCGCGGAGCTCGTACGCCTTCTCCTTGGTCAGCTGCCCGGCGGCGAGCCGGGAGCCGACGCAGGCGAGGCCGAAGCGGGCCCCTTCCTCGTCACCGAAGTTGGTGATGGCAAGTGGCCTGGAGAACTCCGCGCCCCTCCTGCGGAGTTCGTCCAGGGCCGCGAAGGAGGACACCACCCCGAGGGGGCCGTCGAAGGCCCCGCCGTCGGGGACGGAGTCCAGGTGCGAGCCGGTGACCACGGCGTCCCCCGCGAGGGGGTCGCCGAGCCAGGCCCACTGGTTGCCGTTGCGGTCGGTCTCGTACGTCAGCCCGCGCACCTCGGCCTGCTGCCGGAACCAGGTGCGGCAGTCGGCGTCGGCGCCGGTCCAGGCGTAGCGCCGGTACCCGCCGCTGCCGCTGTCGCGGCCGATGGGTGCCAGCTCGGCCCACATCTCGTGGAAGGTCACGCGGAGTCGCCCTCGCGCATCGGGACGCGGACGCCGCGCTCGTCCGCCACCGACTCGGCGATGTCGTAACCGGCGTCGACGTGCCGGATGACGCCCATGCCCGGGTCGTTGGTGAGGACGCGGCGGATCTTCTCGCCCGCGAGCGGGGTGCCGTCGGCGACCGTGACCTGACCCGCGTGGAGGGAGCGGCCCATGCCGACGCCGCCGCCGTGGTGCAGGGAGACCCAGGAGGCGCCGGAGGCGACGTTGACCATCGCGTTGAGCAGCGGCCAGTCGGCAATGGCGTCGGAGCCGTCGAGCATGGCCTCGGTCTCGCGGTACGGGGAGGCCACCGAGCCGCAGTCGAGGTGGTCGCGGCCGATGACCAGCGGCGCGGCGAGCTCGCCGGAGGCCACCATGTCGTTGAAGCGCTCGCCGGCCTTGTCGCGCTCGCCGTAGCCGAGCCAGCAGATGCGCGCGGGCAGGCCCTGGAAGTGGACGCGCTCGCCCGCCATCTTGATCCAGCGGTGCAGGGACTCGTTCTCCGGGAAGAGGTCGAGGATCGCCTTGTCGGTCTTGTGGATGTCCGAGGCCTCGCCGGACAGGGCGGCCCAGCGGAAGGGGCCCTTGCCCTCGCAGAACAGCGGCCTGATGTAGGCGGGGACGAAGCCGGGGAAGGCGAAGGCGCGGTCGTAGCCGGCCAGCTGGGCCTCGCCGCGGATGGAGTTGCCGTAGTCGAAGACCTCGGCGCCCGCGTCCATGAAGCCGACCATGGCCTCCACGTGCCGGGCCATCGACTCGCGTGCCCGGGTGGTGAAGCCCGCCGGGTCCTTGGCCGCGTAGGAGGCCATGTCCTCGAAGTCGACGCCGGTCGGCAGGTAGGCGAGCGGGTCGTGGGCGGAGGTCTGGTCGGTGACGATGTCGATGGGCGCGCCCTCGGCCAGCATCTGCGGGAGCAGGTCGGCGGCGTTGCCGAGCAGGCCGATGGACAGCGGCTTGCGGGCGTCGCGCGCCTCGACGGCCAGCTGGAGGGCGTGCCGCAGGTCGTCGGCCTTCACGTCCAGGTAGCGGTGCTCGATGCGCCGCTCGATCGCGCGCGGGTCGACGTCGATGCAGATCGCGACGCCGTCGTTCATGGTGACGGCGAGCGGCTGGGCGCCGCCCATGCCGCCGAGGCCGGCGGTGAGGGTGATGGTGCCCGCCAGGGTGCCGTTGAACTTCTTGGCCGCGACGGCCGCGAAGGTCTCGTAGGTGCCCTGGAGGATGCCCTGGGTGCCGATGTAGATCCACGAACCGGCGGTCATCTGCCCGTACATGGTCAGGCCGAGCTGCTCCAGGCGGCGGAACTCCTCCCAGTTGGCCCAGTCGCCGACCAGGTTGGAGTTGGCGAGCAGCACGCGCGGCGCCCACTCGTGGGTCTGCATCACGCCGACCGGGCGGCCGGACTGGACGAGCATCGTCTCGTCCTGCTTGAGGGTCTGGAGGGTGCGGACCATCGCGTCGTACGAGCGCCAGTCGCGGGCGGCCTTGCCGGTGCCGCCGTAGACGACCAGCTTGTCGGGGTGCTCGGCGACCTCGGGGTCGAGGTTGTTCTGGAGCATCCGCAGCGCGGCCTCCTGCTGCCATCCCAGGGTGCTGAGCTCGGTGCCTCGCGCGGCACGTACGGGGCGGGGTCCTGACATGGCGGTGCCTCCTCCGATGTTGGTCAATCCATTCACATCCTGTCCTCCTGAATAGATTCAGTCAACAGCTGCGGGCGCCTCCTTCGGATGATGGGATGGCGGGCATGGCCGCCGACATCGAGACGGAGGGCGCCGCAGCGCGCCGCGATCTGGCCGTACGGGCCGCCGTCGAGCAGGGACTGCTGGATGCGCAGCCCCTGGTCTGCCTGCTGGACACCGCCGGGATCCGGGCCTCCGCCGCCGCCCTGACCGCCGCCTTCGCGGCCGCGCTGGCGCCCGGCACCCCCGTCCTGCACGCCTTCGCGGTCAAGGCCGCCCCGCTCGTCCCGGTACTGCGGCTGCTGGCCGATGCCGGGCTCGGCTGCGAGGTGGCCGGCCCCGGGGAGCTGGCACTGGCCCGGGCGGCCGGTGTGGCGGCCCGGCGGACCGTCCTGGACTCCCCCGCCAAGACGGAGGCCGAACTGCGCGAGGCCCTGGACCTGGGCATCGCCGTCAACGCCGACAACCTGCAGGAACTGGAGCGGCTCGACACGCTCCTCGGCGCGGCCCCCTCGGCGTCCCCGGTCGGCGTACGGATCAACCCGCAGACCGGGGCCGGCACCATCGACGCGCTGTCCACGGCCACCGCGACCTCCAAGTTCGGGATCGCGCTGCGCGACCCGGGCGCCCGCGACCGGCTCGTACGGGCCTACCTGGACCGGCCGTGGCTGACCCGGCTGCACGTCCACTCCGGCTCGCAGGGCGTCCCGCTGCCGCTGATCGCCGAAGGTGTACGGGAACTGCACGCGCTGGCCGAGGAGATCAACGCCGCGGCCGGGCGCCGCCAGGTCGACACCCTCGACATCGGCGGGGGCCTGCCGGTGAACTTCGCCTCGGACGAGCAGACCCCGACGTACGCGGACTACGTGTCCGTCCTGCGCGGGGCGGTGCCCGGCCTCTTCGACGGCTCGTACGGCCTGGTCACGGAGTTCGGCCGGTCCCTGCTGGCCAAGCACGGGCTGGTCCTCGCCCGCGTCGAGTACACCAAGACCACCGGGTCCCGCCCGATCGCGCTCACCCATGCGGGGGTGCAGGTGGCGACGCGCACGGTGTACGCCCCTGCGGCGTGGCCGCTGCGGATCCTCCCGTACGACGCGAAGGGCGCACCGAAGGACGGCGAGCCGGTGGCCCAGGACGTCGCGGGCCCGGCCTGCTTCGCGGGGGACCTGCTCGCGACGGCCCGGGAGCTGCCCCGGCTCGCCCCCGGCGACCTGATCGGGGTGCCGGACACGGGCGCCTACTTCTTCACCGCCCCCTACGGCTACAACAGCCTGCCGCGCCCGGCGGTGCACGGCTTCGCGGTGAGCGCGGAGGGCGGGGTGCGCTTCACCCCGGCCCGCCCGGCGCAGAGCATGTCCGCCATCGTCGCGGAGGCGGGCGGCGCCTTCCGCGACGCCCTGCTGTAACCGCTGCGCGGGGACGTACGGGCCGGTGCCGCCCGCCAGGTGCGGCTCGGGCCGCCCGCCACGTGCGGCTTGGATTACCCCCGGGGGCACGTTGCAGCGCTCAGCGCCCGCTCACTCCACGAACAGCCCGCGCGCCGCGGCCCGCGCGTCGAAGGCCTCCAGCCGGGCCTGGGCGTCCGGCAGCGCGTCCGCCATGGCCTCCAGCAGCACCCGGCCCAGCAGCATCGGCGCACACGCCGTGTCGAAGGCCAGCCCGGTCCCGACCGGCGCCGGAATCAGCAGGTCCGAGTGGCGGGCCACCGGGGCGAAGGCCGAGTCCGCGACGGTCACCACGGTCAGCCCGGCCCGCCGGGAGCGCTCCAGCGCCTCGACCACCTCGCGGGGGTGGCGGGGCAGCGCGAAGCAGAGCAGCGCCGAGGCGCCCGCGGCGACGGCGGCGTCGATCCGGTCCTCCATCATCGAGCCGCCCTCGTCGAGGAGCCGCACGTCCGGATGCACCTTGGCGGCGAAGTACGCGAAGCCGCGCGCCTGCGAGGACGCCGCCCGCAGCCCGAGCACCGGGAGCGGGGTGGAGGCGGCCAGCACCCGGCCCGCCTCCTGGACCGGCGAGGGGTCGGCGAGCATCTCCGCGAGCTGCCGCAGGTTCTCGATCTCCCCCTGCACCGCCTGCTGGTACTCGTTGTACGCGTCCTCGTGCGCGGTGTCCGGCCGCTCTGCTGGAGCCACTTCGCGCAGGTGGCGGCGCAGGGCGGGATAGCCGTCGAAGCCCAGCGCCACCGCGAACCGGGTCACCGAGGGCTGGCTCACCCCGGCCAGCTCGGCGAGCTCCACGCTCGACAGGAAGGGCACCTCCGCCGCCCCGCGCACCATGCAGTGCGCGATCCGCCGCTGGGTCGGCGTCAGCCGGTGCCCCTCGAACAGCTGCTGCAGCCGCGCGGCCGGGCTGTCGCTCATCCCGTGCCCTCCGTCCCCCGTGGATTATTCAGTCACCGAGCACTCTGCATGTGGTTATGCAGGACGGCAAGCCGCGCCCGCGATGCGGGCACGTGCGCGGGGCCCCGGGCGATACGGGGGCTAGCCCCAGTGCGGAGGCCTGCGGTGCGTTCCTACGCTCCCGGTATGGACGCGCACGCCCGAGAGCTGAAGAAGGAACTCGACGCCACGCTGGACGCCCGCCGGGAGCTGGGTCCGGAGTACGAGTCCGCGCTGGTGGACTCGTTCGTCGAAAAGGTCGACACGCAGGTCCGGCGCCGGCTCGCGGAGGAACGCCTGTCCGCCGCGCGGAGCCCCGCCGGTCCCGGTCCCTCCGCCCTGGCCGAAGGGGGCTTCGGAGAACGCTTCGGCTTCGCCGTGATCACGCTGGTGCTGGCGATCCCGCTGTCGGCCATCGCCGCCGCGCACGCCCATCTGGCGGGCCTGCTGGTGGCCTGGGGCGGCGTCCTCGGCGTGAACTTCATCCACGCCGCCAAGCGGCTGCGGCGGGAGCCCGCCGCATAGGTCCGGGCGGGCCCCTGGCGCGGGAGCCCGCCGCCTGGAGAAACCAGGCCCCGGGCGGGCCGCCGGGCCCGCAAGGAGTTGGGCGCGGGGACCGCCGCACCCCGGTTGCCCGGGGGCGGGACGACGGCGGTCCCCGCGCAGGACACGGGCCGGGTCAGGGCCGTCCGCGTCCGTGGCGTCCACGCGGTCCGGGAGCCGCTCCGGAGGTGCGCAACGCCGTTCGGTGGTGCGGCCGGAGCGCGTGCACCCCTGCCGCCGACCACCACTGTGCCCAAGCCGTGTTAAGCCGGTGCTGCCGCTGCGTGTCGGGCTCGTACCGTTTGCCGTGTGCGGCTGCCCCGGCCCGACCGCTACTTCGCGGCCTTGGCCAGGAACGCCAGCAGGTCCTGGCGGCTGACGACACCCGTCGGCTTGCCCTCGACCAGCACGATCGCCGCATCCGCCTCGCCGAGCACCGCCATCAGCTCGGACACCGGCTCGCCGGAGCCGACCTGCGGCAGCGGGGCGCTCATGTGCTTCTCCAGCGGGTCATTGAGCGAGGCCCGCTGCGCGAACAGCGCCGCCAGCAGCTCCTTTTCGACCACGGAGCCGATGACCTCGGCGGCCATCACGTCCGGGTGGCCGGCGCCCGGCTTGACGATCGGCATCTGCGAGACGCCGTACTCGCGCAGGACCTCGATGGCCTCGCCGACCGTCTCCTCGGGGTGCATGTGGACGAGGGAGGGGATGCCGCCCTCCTTGTCGCTCAGCACGTCGCCGATGCGCGCGGAGGGCCCGGCCTCCTCGAGGAAGCCGTGGCCGGCCATCCACTCGTCGCTGAAGATCTTGCTGAGGTAGCCGCGGCCGCTGTCCGGCAGCAGGACGACGACCACGTCGTCCGGGCCCAGGCCCTCGGCGGCGCGCAGCGCGGCGACGACCGCCATGCCGCAGGAGCCGCCGACCAGCAGGCCCTCCTCCTTCGCCAGGCGGCGGGTCATCTGGAAGGAGTCCTTGTCGGACACCGCGATGATCTCGTCGGTGACGTTCGGGTCGTAGGCGGTCGGCCAGAAGTCCTCGCCGACGCCCTCGACGAGGTACGGGCGGCCCGAGCCGCCGGAGTAGACCGAGCCCTCGGGGTCGGCGCCGATGACCTTGACCTTCCCGCCGCTGACCTCCTTGAGGTAGTTGCCGGTACCGGAGATCGTGCCGCCCGTGCCGACGCCCGCGACGAAGTGGGTGATCTTCCCGTCCGTCTGCTCCCACAGCTCGGGACCGGTGGTCTCGTAGTGCGAACGGGGGTTGTTCGGGTTGCTGTACTGGTCGGGCTTCCAGGCGCCGGGCTCTCGCGCGAGGCGGTCGGACACGTTGTAGTACGAGTCCGGGTGCTCGGGGTCGACGGCGGTCGGGCAGACCACGACCTCGGCACCGTAGGCGCGCATCACGTTGATCTTGTCCATGGACACCTTGTCAGGGCAGACGAAGATGCACTTGTAGCCCTTCTGCTGGGCCACGATGGCGAGTCCTACACCCGTGTTGCCGCTGGTCGGCTCAACGATGGTGCCACCGGGCTTGAGCGCTCCGCTCTGCTCGGCGGCCTCGATCATCCGTACGGCGATCCGGTCCTTCACGGATCCACCGGGATTGAAGTACTCGACCTTCGCAAGGACGGTGGCCTGGAGGCCTTCGGTCACACGGTTGAGCTTCACCAGCGGGGTGTTGCCGACGAGGCTGATCATCGAGTCGTGGAATTGCACCATGTTCTCCAAGGACGGGACTCCACGGGTTCTCCGGGAGGCAGGCCCAGAGTATGCGGAAAGGGATTGGCCGACCGTGCGTACGGGGCAGGAAGGTCAACAGGAACGGGCAGGGAAGCGAGGTGGCCTGAAGGGTGTCCAGGGCGAGAACGGCCCGCCGGATCGCGGCGGGGGCAGCGTACGGCGGTGGCGGACTCGGGCTGGTCGGGGTCGCCGCGGTGGGCCTGGTGGTGGCGGAGATGCAGTTCGCCAAGCGGACCGTGGGGACCGGACTGCCGGATCCGCCGCGGGCGGACGGGCTGTACGGGAGCGAGTTCGGCGGGCCGGAACTGAGCCCGGGGCCGCTGCGCCTGGCCATGCTGGGCGACTCCACGGCCGCGGGGCTGGGCGTGCGGCGGGCCCGGCAGACTCCGGCGGCCCTGCTGGCCTCCGGGCTTGCGGCGGTGGCCGAGCGGCCCGTGGAGCTGCGCAACGTGGCCCTGTCGGGAGCGATGTCGGACGACCTCGAGCGCCAGGTGGGCCTGCTCCTCGACGGGCCGGCCGGTGACGGCGCGCCGCCCCCGGACGTCTGCGTGATCATGATCGGGGCGAACGACGTGACGCGGCGGATGCCGCCGACCCAGTCCGTGCGCTGCCTGACCGCGGCCGTGCGGCGGCTGCGGCTCGCGGGGGCGGAGGTCGTCGTCGGCACCTGCCCGGACCTGGGCACGATCGAGCCCGTGTACCAGCCGCTGCGCTGGGTGGCCCGGCGGGTCTCGCGCCAGCTGGCCGCGGCCCAGACCATAGGGGTGGTCGCGCTGGGCGCCCGTACGGTCTCCATGGGAGATCTGCTGGGCCCCGAGTTCGCCGCGAACCCGCGCGAGATGTTCGGCCCCGATTCCTACCACCCGTCGGCGGAGGGGTACGCGACCGCCGCCATGGCCGTGCTGCCCACCCTGTGCGCGGCCCTCGGGCTGTGGCCGGAGTCCGACCGGCTGGACGTGTCCCGGGACGAGGACATGCTGCTCGTGGCCAAGGCGGCGTCGGCCGCGGCCGGCCAGGCGGGTACGGAGGTCACGCCGGCCCGCGGGCCCTGGGCGCTGCTCAAGCACCGGCGGCGTCGGCGGGTGCCGGGCGAGGAGCTCTCGCCGGAAGCGGCCGCCGAACCCGCCACCGGCGCGGCTCGGCCCACCTGACCGGGGGTGCGGCCCGGCCCACCCGACCACCGGCGCGGCCCGGCACACCTGACCACCGGCGCGGCCCCCTGACCACCGGCGCGGCCCCCTGACCAGGGGTGCCGCCCGGCCCGCCTGACCGGGTGCGGCGCACCGCCCGAGATCACCCCCCGAACCGCCCCGCGTCCCGAACGCCGGCGGGGCCGTCACGGCCCCGCCGTGTTTGAGGAGCGGGGCCCGGGGCAGGGCACCCGGCAGCGGTGCCGCACCCGCCGACGTGCGCCGACCCCGCCAGGAGCGACCGGCATCACACTCCCCGCCCGGTGAATTCCACCGTACGGGCCGGTAACTTCGCATGCGGTCCCGCAACGACGCACCCCCTTGGAGCCCCGATGCCCGAAGCCGTCATCGTTTCCACCGCCCGCTCGCCCATCGGGCGCGCCTTCAAGGGGTCCCTCAAGGACGTCCGCCCGGACGACCTGACCGCCACGATCATCCAGGCCGCGCTCGCCAAGATCCCCGAGCTGGACCCTCGCGAGATCGACGACCTGATGCTCGGCTGCGGCCTCCCCGGCGGCGAGCAGGGCCACAACCTCGGCCGCATCGTGGCCGTGCAGATGGGCATGGACCACCTGCCGGGCCTCACCGTCACCCGGTACTGCTCCTCCTCGCTCCAGACCTCGCGGATGGCCCTGCACGCCATCAAGGCCGGCGAGGGCGACGTCTTCATCTCGGCCGGTGTCGAGATGGTCTCCCGGTCCGTGAACGGCTCCTCCGACGGCATGCCGGGCACCCACAACCCGCTCTTCGCCGACGCGGAGGCCCGTACGGCCGCCGTCGCCCAGAGCGAGGGCGCATCCTGGCACGACCCGCGCGAGGACGGCCTGATCCCCGACGCCTACATCGCGATGGGGCAGACCGCCGAGAACCTGGCCCGCCTCAAGGGCGTGACCCGTCAGGACATGGACGAGTTCGGCGTCCGCTCGCAGAACCTGGCCGAGGCCGCCATCAAGAACGGCTTCTGGGAGCGGGAGATCACCCCGGTCACCACGCCCGACGGCACGGTCGTCTCCACCGACGACGGCCCGCGCGCCGGTGTGACCCTGGAGGGCGTCTCGGGCCTCAAGCCCGTCTTCCGCCCCGACGGCCTGGTCACGGCCGCGAACTGCTGCCCGCTCAACGACGGCGCCGCGGCGCTGGTCATCATGAGCGACACCAAGGCCCGCGAGCTGGGCCTGACCCCGCTGGCCCGGATCGTCTCCACCGGCGTCACCGGCCTCTCCCCCGAGATCATGGGCCTGGGCCCGGTCGAGGCGTCGAAGCAGGCCCTGAAGCGGGCCGGCCTGACGGTCGGCGACATCGACCTGTTCGAGATCAACGAGGCCTTCGCGGCCCAGGTCATCCCGTCCTACCGGGACCTGGAGATCCCGCTGGACAAGCTGAACGTCAACGGCGGGGCCATCGCCGTCGGTCACCCGTTCGGGATGACCGGTGCCCGCATCACCGGCACCCTGATCAACGGCCTGCAGTTCCACGACAAGCAGTTCGGCCTCGAAACGATGTGCGTGGGCGGCGGCCAGGGCATGGCCATGGTCATCGAGCGCCTGAGCTAGGTCCGGTCGCAGGCGCCGCAAGGGATTCGTCTTGATCCCTTGCGGCGCACCGGCTCCCGGTCCAACCCTGTCGCAGCCGACCTGTGACCGAATCTCCCCCAGGATGTGACCTTTCTCCTGGGGGATCGACATTTGTGCAGGTCAGACGATATGCGGACTGGGGCTTCAGGACGAAAGGCCTGTCCAATTCATGACGTAATGCACTGCATGCCATTCCCAGGTCAGGTCAAGCTGATGTAGGAAGTCGGGGGATCGAATCAATCAGGAGTTAGTCAGTGAGCGCCATGTCTCTTGCCCTGCTGCTGACCACGGCCGCTGCCACGGCCGTGGGCGCTGCTGCGCTGCACGCCGTCCACGGTCTGCGCAAGCAGGTCACGGCCCTGCGCAGTGAGCTGGCCCTGCCGGTCCACCCGCGCGGTGCCACCGTTCCGCACGCCCGCAGCGCCGGTGCCGTGGAGTCCCCCGCCGCCGAGATACGAGCCGCCGTCGCCGAGGCCCTGGCCGAGGAGCGCGAGCGCGAGCTGGCCGAGGCGCGGGCCTTCTGGGCCGCACAGGAGGCCCGGGACGCCGCCGACGCCTCTCCCCGGCTCGCCGGGGACGCCCCCGGGGCCCTGCTGGGCGGCCTGCCCGGCCTCGGCGAGGACAGCCCGGTCTTCCTGCCCCGGCAGGCCGACCTGGTGGGCCTGGAGCCGGTCCTGGGCGAGGACTCCGCCGAGGACTACCCCGAGGACTCGGCGGAGCTGGCCGCCGCCCGCCGGCGCCACCCCTCGCACCCCGACTTCGTTCCGGTCCAGTCGCACCCCGGCGCCGACCACGAGCGCACCGTCAGCCGCCTCGAGGAGCTCGCGGAGGCCCGTACGGCCCTCGCGGACGTCCGCCCCGGCCCGCTGGGCACCCTGGACGTGTACGTCTTCACGGACGGCACCACGCTGTGCATGACCCCGGGGCACCGGGAGACCGCCGAGCGGCTCGCCGAGGCGCTGCGCTCGGGCACCGCGCCGGTGCTGCTGGGCGGCTCGGGCATCTCCGGCGCCTATGCGCTCACCTTCTCCTGCGGTGACGCCGAGGACCCGGACAGCAACGTCTACATCCTCGCGGACCGCGTCATCGCATCGCTCTGACTTCCGCCTGCTCCACCAGTCGCACGGCCTCGTCCAGCATCTCGGACGGGGCCTTCGCGCCGTCCTGGGCCCGTACGGAGCGCAGCGCCTCGGCGAGGTCGCGCCCGGCCACCGCCACCTGGTCCCCGACGACGAAGATCCCCTCGTCCGGCATCGGGTGCGGCGGGAGGCCCTCCAGGGTCCGCGCCCGGGCGGCGAGCTCACGGGCCAGTTCCAGTGCCGCCGCGGCGGCTCCTTGCTGGAGACGGCTCTGCGGTGCGGCCCGCAGCCGGTCGGCGAAACGTTCCACGACGGCGCTCAGGGGCGAAGTATCAAGCACCCGGCCGACCTTACGCGCCGTCCCGGCACCATTGCCAACGGGCGAACTCTCCGGCACGGTGGCGTGAAGAGAACAGCACGGCACACCCTCCGGAGGCGCCCATGTCCGTAGAGTTCTCCGAGCAGACACACCGCAACATGATCGACAGAATCCCCCAGGCCACCGGTCGTGAGCTCTCCGACTGGCTCCGCACCGTCGACGAGGGCCCCTCCCTCGTCCGGTTCGAGGAGAAGGTCAGCTGGCTGCGCGGCGCGCACGAGCTGTCCTACGGTCAGGCCAAGGCGATCATCCACGAGTACGACCTGCGCAGAGCCGCCCGCCGGTTCGGCTGAGCCCACCGGTTCGGCTGAGCCCTCCCCTTCGCCCCCGACCCCTGTCCCTCGAACGCGGGAAGGCCCCGCGAGCAGCTGCTCGCGGGGCCTTCCCCCTGCTGTGGGCGTGCGGGGCACGCACCGTGGACGGCAGCCGGGAGCGGCTGCCGGTCCTGCTAGTCGTCGCCCGAGAGGATCTGGAAGATGCGGAGCATCTCCAGGTAGATCCACACCAGGGTCAGCGTCAGACCGAAGGCGGCCAGCCAGGCCTCCTCGCGCGGGGCGCCGTACGCCAGCCCGTCCTCGACCTGCTTGAAGTCGAGGGCGAGGAAGCACGCGCCGAGGATGACGCCGATGGCACCGAACAGCAGGCCGAGGCCGCCGCTGCGGAAGCCGAGGCCGTCACCGCCGCCGAAGAGCGCGAACAGCGAGTTCGCGACCATGAGCAGGATGAAGCCCATGGCGGCGGCCATCACGAAGCCGGTGAAGCGCCGGTTGACCCGGATCCAGCCCATCTTGTAGGCGAGGAGCACGGCGGCGAAGACGCACATCGTGCCCATCACGGCCTGGATGACGACACCCGGGCTCAGGTAGGTGCTGGTCGCCGCGCTGATGACGCCCAGGAAGACACCCTCCAGCGCCGCGTAGCCCAGGATCAGCGCCGGGACCGGCTTGCGCTTGAAGGACTGGATCATGGCCAGGACGAACGCGACCAGGGCCGCGCCGATGCCGATCCCGTACGACTTGCCCAGGTTGGCCGGGTCGACCGGCAGCAGGATCCAGGACAGGGTCGCCGTCACGATGAGCGTGCCGAGCGTCATGCCCGTGCGGCTCACGACGTCGTCCATGGTCATCGCGTTCGCGCGGACCGGCGCCTGCGGCATGCCCGTGGCCGGGTCGGTCGCATACGGGTTCGTCGCGTACGGGTTGGTCGCGGTCCCGGCCTGCTGGTGCTGCGCGTCAAACCCCGCGTAGCCGCCGTTGTCGCGGCTGAACCCCCGTCGCGAGAAGACCGGGTTGCTGCTCCTCATCTCACTCCTCCGTGGCCACCGAGCGCGGCCTTGCATCAAGAGTAATGCGCTCGCAAAGAAAGCACCCTACTGCTGGAGGAGGATCTTAGGAGAAGGCACGGCAAAGCGCAGAGGATAAAGAGAGCGGCCCGCGCGACCTGCGGAGTGCCCGGAGCCGGACTTGAACCGGCACGGCCCGAGGGCCAGCGAGGTTTAAGCTCGCCGTGTCTGCATTCCACCATCCGGGCAGGGCGTGGCGGGCCCCCGTGGAAAAAGCCTTGAACGCTGCGCCGAGCCTATCCGGAACGCCCTCGCCGCCAACGGGGCCTCTATCCGATGTTGTCTGATTTTATTGGCGCTTGAGGGGTCGTCAGGCCCCAGAACGCACGGTCGGCCCCTTCTCGGCGACGATCACGCCCGACCTCGGATTGACGGGATTTCGACGGCCCGGTCCGGGCCCGGCACCCGGCCCCCGCCACCCCGCGCGCCACCCTCCCCGCCACCCCGCGCCTGCGCCCGGTCGTCAGGGCCCTGTCATACCAGAGGAGGAGACGGACGCACCCGCGGTCAGACTCCAGTGGGCCTGGGAACGGGCACCGCGGCTGATCCCCGGCGGGGGTGGGCACGGCGACGATGGAAGCGTCCCGCAAGGGAGCGGACCGCCGCCGGTCCGCAGCCCCGCCCAGAGCCCCGCCCCGACAGGAGTCGCTTCCGTGACCACCACGAACTACGCCCCGCACACCACGCAGGCCGTGGCCGCCCGCGCCACCGGCCTCTCCAAGGTGTACGGCCAGGGCGAGACCCAGGTGGTCGCCCTCGACAACGTCTCCGTGGACTTCGCGCAGGGCCAGTTCACCGCGATCATGGGCCCCTCGGGCTCCGGCAAGTCCACGCTGATGCACTGCGTCGCCGGCCTGGACACCTTCTCCGCCGGCTCCGTGCGCATAGGCGAGACCGAGCTGGGCTCCCTGAAGGACAAGCAGCTCACCCAGCTGCGCCGGGACAAGATCGGCTTCATCTTCCAGGCCTTCAACCTGCTGCCGACCCTGACGGCCCTGGAGAACATCACGCTCCCCATGGACATCGCGGGCCGCAAGCCCGACCGGCAGTGGCTGGACGCGGTGATCGCCATGGTCGGCCTGTCCGAGCGCCTCTCCCACCGCCCCACCCAGCTCTCCGGCGGCCAGCAGCAGCGCGTGGCCGTCGCCCGCGCCCTGGCCTCCCGCCCGGAGATCATCTTCGGCGACGAGCCCACCGGAAACCTCGATTCCCGCTCCGGCGCCGAGGTCCTGGGCTTCCTGCGCAACTCCGTCCGCGAACTGGGCCAGACCGTCGTGATGGTCACCCACGACCCGGTCGCCGCCTCCTACGCGGACCGCGTGATCTTCCTCGCCGACGGCCGGATCGTCGACGAGGTGATCAGCCCCACCGCCGACGGCGTGCTGGACCGCATGAAGGCGTTCGACGCCAAGGGCCGCACCAGCTGACCCGGGGTCTCCCCCCATCAGCCCTCTTCCAGACTTCCAGCCCCAGGACTGAGACCCCATGTTCCGTACCGCCCTGCGCAACGTGCTCGCGCACAAGGCCAGGCTGCTGATGACGGTGCTCGCCGTCACCCTCGGCGTCGCCTTCGTGTCCGGCACCCTCGTCTTCACCGACACCCTCGAGAAGTCCCTGTCCGGCCAGTCCGCCAAGAGCTACGAAGGGGTGGCCGTCTCGGTCACCTCGTACGGCCAGGGCCGTGACGAGGACGGCCAGAAGGAGGGGGAGCCGGGCATCAGCCAGGCGACCCTCGAGAAGGTCAAGGCCCTGGGGGACGTCGACTCCGTCTCCGGCCGCGTCTCGGGCTTCGCCGGCGTGGGCGACGAGAACGGCAAGCTGATCGGCTCCGGCTGGTCCAACAGGGGCGCCAATTACACGCCCGTCAAGGACGGCAAGGACCCCCGCTACGCCTTCGTCCAGGGCGCCGGCCCGGCCAGGGCCGACGAGGTCGCGCTCGACAAGGCGACCGCGGACAAGGGCAGGTACAAGGTCGGGGACAAGGTCCGCGTCGCCACCAACGGCCCGGTCAAGGAGTACTCCCTCGCCGGTGTCTTCACCACCGAGGACGGCGCCGTCCAGGCGGGCGGCAGCCTGGTCCTCTTCGACACCAAGGTCGCCCAGGAGCTCTACCTCAAGCCCGGCTACTTCCAGGAGCTGTCGGTCGGCGCCAAGAACGGCGCCTCCGCCGACCGGCTGCTCGCCGAGATCAAGCCGCTGATCGACGCCGAGCACACCAAGGCGCAGACCGGCGCGGCGCTCGCCGCGGAGCAGGCCAAGGAGATCGAGAAGGGCCTGGGGCAGATGGGCACCATGCTGCTCGTCTTCGCCGGGATCGCGCTCTTCGTCGGCGTCTTCCTCATCTACAACACCTTCACCATGCTGGTCACCCAGCGCACCAAGGAGCTGGCCCTGCTGCGCGCCGTCGGCGCCAACCGCGGCCAGGTCATGCGCTCGGTCCTCGCCGAGGCCCTGGTCGTCGGAGCCCTCTCCGCCGTCATCGGCCTGATCAGCGGCATCGGCCTGGCCGTCGGCATCCGCTCCCTGATCGGGTCCTTCGGCGCCAAGCTCCCCGGCGGCGGCCTCGTGATCGCGCCGACCACCGTGGTCGCGGCCCTGGTCGTGGGCGTCCTGGTGACCGTGGTCGCCGCGGTCCTGCCCGCCTGGCGCACCGGCCGGATCGCCCCGGTCGCCGCCATGGGCAGCGCCCACCTGCCGGCCAGCGCGAAGTCCCTGGTCCTGCGCAACGTCATCGGCTCCGTCATCGGCGTGCTGGCCGTCGGCCTGGTCCTGCTCGGCGTGTCCATGGGCAAGGACGAGGGCCGCATGGTCATCGGTGCGGGTGCGTTCTTCATGCTCATCGGCATGATCGTGCTGCTGCCGCTGCTCTCCAGGCCGGTCATCGCGGCGGTCCGCCCGCTGCTGCAGAAGGTGTTCGGCGTCCCCGGCAAGCTGGCCGCCCAGAACGCCGTCCGCAACCCGCGCCGCACCGCCGTCACCGCCGCCTCCCTGGCGATCGGCCTGACCCTGGTCACCACCCTGTCGGTCCTCGGCATCACCGTGGGCAAGGTCGTCGACCGCATGAGCACCGAGAAGCTCAGGGCGGACTACCGCGTCTCCATGGCGAGCGACATGGGCGGCCTGGACACGTCGGTGGCCGAGACCCTGGCCAAGGCCCCCGGGATCAAGGCGGTCTCCCCGCAGGCGGCGGGCTACTTCAAGGTCGGAGACGACTTCCGCTCGGCCTCCGGGGTCACCCCCGCCACGATCGGCCAGATGCTGAACATCGAGGTCACCAGCGGTTCGCTGGACAGCCTCGGCAAGGGCGAGCTCGCGGTCGCCGAGAAGACCGCGAAGAAGCAGGGCCTCACCGTCGGCTCCACCCTCCAGGTCCAGTACGACGACGGCCAGAAGGGCGCCTTGAAGGTCGGCGCGGTCTACAAGGACCTGGACGGCCTGCTCTCCCCGTACGTCCTCGACAACAAGATCCTCGGCGAGCACAGCGAGGAGCAGTACGTCCGCGAGGTGTACGTCAACGTCGACGGCGGAGCCTCCGCGGCCGGCCAGCAGAAGGTCGTCGACGCACTGGGCAAGAACCCGGCCATCACCGTCGCCACCCAGCAGGACATGCGCAACGAGATGGGCGGCATGATCAACACGATGCTGAACATCATGTACGGCCTGCTCGGCATGGCGCTGATCATCTCGGTGCTCGGGGTGGTCAACACCCTGGCGATGTCCGTCTTCGAGCGGACCCAGGAGATCGGCATGCTGCGGGCGATCGGCCTCGACCGCAGCCGGGTCAAGAACATGATCCGCCTGGAGGCCGTGGTGATCTCGCTCTTCGGCGCGGTCCTGGGCGTCGCCATCGGCGTCTTCCTCGCCTGGGGCGTCGGCAGCACGCTGGCGAACTCCCTGCCGAACTACGAGCTGGTCCTGCCGTGGGACCGGATCGGCATCTTCCTCCTGCTGGCCGCCGTGGTCGGTGTCCTGGCCGCCATGTGGCCGGCCCGCAGCGCCGCCCGGCTGAACATGCTCACCGCCATCAAGACGGAGTAGCCGACCAGCAGTTCAGGGCGCGCGGAAGGGCCCCGGGGCACACGCCCCGGGGCCCTTCCCGCTGTCCGTTCGGGACCTCACGCGCCCCAGGTGCGCAGCCGCAGCGGCAGTCCCGAGTCGCCGCCCGCCCCGGGGCGCACCGCGAGGACCTGGTTGACACCGAGCCGGCCGTGCTCGAAGCCGAGCGCGGACGCCGCCATGTACAGCAGCCACACCCGCGCCCTGCCGGGCGAGGTGAGGCGTACGGCCTCGTCCCAGCGGGCCTCGAGACGGTCCACCCAGGCCCGCAGGGTCATCGCGTAGTGCTCGCGCAGCGCCTCCACGTCGCGGACCTCGAAGCCGGCCCGCTCCAGCTCGCCGACGGTGCTGCCGAGCGGTGAGAGCTCCCCGTCGGGGAAGACGTAGGCGTCGATGAACTCGTCGATCCGGTGGGCCTCTTCGTCGGGCTCCGGGGGCCGGGCGATCTGGTGGTTCAGCAGCCGGCCGCCGGGGCGCAGCAGGGCGTGCAGGGTGCGGGCGTAGTCGCGGTAGCGGTCGGCTCCGACGTGTTCGGCCATGCCGATGGAGGAAATGGCGTCGTAGGGGCCGTCCTTGACGTCCCGGTAGTCCTGGACCCGGATCTCGACCCGGTCGGCCAGGCCCTCCTCGGCGACCCGCTTGCGGGCGTATGCGGCCTGCTCGCGCGAGAGCGTGATGCCGGTGGCCCGGACCCCGTACACCCGGGCGGCGTGCAGGACCATGGAGCCCCAGCCGCAGCCGACGTCCAGCAGCCGGGCGCCGGGCGCGAGGGAGAGCTTGCGGCACACCAGGTCGAGCTTGTCGTGCTGGGCCTCCTCCAGGGTGGCCCCGGGGCTCCAGTAGGCGCAGGAGTACACCATGGACGGGCCGAGCACGTGAGCGTAGAACTCGTTGCCGACGTCGTAGTGGTGGCTGATGGCCGCGCGGTCGCGGACCTTGCTGTGGAGGGGCCCGCTGCGCCGGGGGGCCTCCTCCGACGGCGGGGCGGGCGCGGGCCAGGGCCTGGCCAGCGCGGCGAGGTCGCGTACGGCGGCCCGCGCGGCCGGGTCGCGCAGCAGCGCGAGGGTGGCGGCGGCCCGGGCGAGGCGGGCGCGCTGGGCGGAGGCCGGGCGGGAGTGCGGGGCGGGGCCGGCGGGCCCGGGGGCAGGATCCCGCTCCCAGAGCAGGCCGGCCACCCGGTCCAGCAGCTCGAAGAGGTCGCCCTCGACGACGAGGTCCCCGGCGACCCAGGCGCGCGCCAGGCCCAGCTCGCCCGGCTTCCACAGCATGCGGCGCAAGGCCCGGCGGTTGGTCAGCACCAGGGTGGGGCCGGTGGGCGCACCGGCCTCGCTGCCGTCCCAGGCCCGTATGCGCACCGGCAGCGGCGCGCCCAGCAGGGTCTCGGCGAGCGCGGCCAGCCGCGGCGCGGCGTCGGTCATCGCAGGCACCTCCAGAAAGATCCGACAGGGCGGCTTACCCATTCCCGGGGCGCGGCATGCCGAAGGGGCCGCCCGCACCACGGATGGCGGGCGGCCCCTTCGGGACGTGCTGGAGGTGTTCCGGTCAGGCCCGGGTCAGGAGGCCTTGGCCTTCTGGGCCGGTGCCGCGGCCGCGGCGGGAGCCGGGGCCGGCTTGGCGGCCTCGTAGAACTCCTCGCGCGGGGTCTCGAGAGCACCGAGGGAGACGACCTCGCGCTTGAGGAACATGCCGAGGGTCCAGTCGGCGAAGACGCGGATCTTGCGGTTCCAGGTCGGCATGGCCATGCCGTGGTAGCCACGGTGCATGTACCAGGCGAGCCGGCCCTTGAGCTTGATCTTCATCTTGCCCATGACGATCATCGCGACGCCCTTGTGGAGGCCGAGGCCCGCCACCGCACCCTTGTTGGAGTGCGAGTACTCCGACTGCGGGAAGCCGCGCATGCCCGAGATGACGTTGTCGCCGAGGACCTTGGCCTGGCGCAGCGCGTGCTGGGCGTTCGGCGGGCACCAGGCGTTCTCCACGCCGGCCTTGCGGGCGGCGACGTCCGGAACCTGGGCGTTGTCGCCGGCGGTCCAGATGTAGTCCGTGCCCTTGACCTGGAGGGTCGGCTCGGCGTCGACGTGGCCGCGCGGGCCCAGCGGCAGGCCGTAGCGGGCCAGCACCGGGTTGGGCTTGACGCCCGCGGTCCACACGATGGTGTTGGAGTCGACCTCGAGGCCGTTCTTCAGCACCACGTGGCCGTCCACGCAGGAGTCCATGGAGGTGTTGAGGTAGATCTCGATGCCGCGGGACTCGAGGTGCTCCTTGCCCCAGGTGCCGAGCTTGGGCCCGACCTCGGGAAGGATCTTGTCGGCCGCGTCGACCAGGATGAAGCGCATGTCCTCGCGCTTGATCGTGGAGTAGTACTTCGCGGCGTCGCGGGCCATGTCCTCGACCTCGCCTATGGTCTCCGCGCCGGCGAAGCCGCCGCCGACGAAGACGAAGGTGAGGGCCTTGCGGCGGACGTTCTCGTCCGTCGTGGACTCGGCCTTGTCGAGCTGCTCGAGTACGTGGTTGCGCAGGCCGATGCCCTCTTCCACGCCCTTCATGCCGATGCCCTGTTCGGCGAGGCCGGGGATCGGGAAGGTGCGGGAGACGGCGCCGAGCGCGATCACCAGGTAGTCGAAGGGCAGCTCGTACGCCTCGCCGACCAGCGGCGTGACGACGGCGACCTTGCGGTCCTGGTCGATGCTGGTGACCCGGCCGGTGAGTACCTCTGCCTTGGGCAGCACGCGTCGCAGCGGGACGACGACGTGCCGAGGCGAGATGCTGCCTGCGGCCACTTCGGGGAGGAAGGGCTGGTAGGTCATGTACGAGCGCGGGTCGACGACCGTGACGGTCGCCTCGCCGTAACGCATCTTCTTCATGATGCGCTTGGCTGCGTACAGGCCTACGTACCCACCTCCTACAACGAGGATCCTGGGACGCTCCGTGGTGCTCATGGAACGAGTATCCAGCACCCAAAGGGGTGTCGCTCGTGAGCCCCTTCACAAGGTGACGGAAGGCCTCTGCTACACTCCGCCGCCCACGTGACGGAGGTCATGGCGCGCAACGGGAACCACGGTGTAACGGGAGTCGTTGTTCACCCGTCCTGAACTGGCCTCCAGGCCCTCAACCGGACTGGACCACGGGGCTTCGTCCATACCTCCGACACGGAACCCGTCGTCTCCGCGGATCGCACGAACGGGCAAGAAAAAGGGCCTGAGGGCCTCGGGAAGGGCCCTGAAGGCGCTTCCGTTGGCCCATCAGGCCCTTTTTCCTTGTGAAGAACTTCACGAACTTCGTGTGGATCACGCGCCTCAGGACCCCTCCGGGACCCCTTCGGGGCCCTTTCAGGACCTTCCGGAGGCCTCTACGGCCCCTCCCCGGCCCGCCGTTCAGGCAGCGGACCAGGCGATGCCGTCGAGGATGTCGTGCTCCGAGACGATGACCTCCGAGGCGCCGATGCGCTCCATGATCGCCAGGAGGACCAGGGCGCCTGCGCCGATCACGTCCACCCGTCCCGGGTGCATCACGGGGATCGCCGCGCGCTCGGCGTGCGTCGTCGTCAGCATGCGCTCGCTGATCTCGCGGACCTGCTCGTAGGAGATCCGGGAGTGGTGGATCTCCGAGGAGAGGTACTCCGGCAGGCCGAGCGCGATCCCGGCGACGGTGGTCACCGAGCCGGCCAGGCCGACCAGGGTGCGGGCCTCGGCCAGCGGGACCGTCTCGGCGGCCAGGTCCAGCGCCGCCTCGATGTCGGCCCGTACGGCAGCCACCTGCGCCTCGGTCGGCGGGTCGCTGACGACCCCGTCCACGACCAGGTGGCGCTCGGTCATCCGGACGCAGCCCACGTCCACGGACCGGGCCGCCCGCACGTGCTCCTCGCCGACCACGAACTCGGTCGAGCCGCCGCCGATGTCGACCACCAGGAACGGCCGCTCCAGGTGGTCGTGGGCGGTCAGCTCCTTGGTCGCTCCGGTGAAGGAGAACTCCGCCTCCTGGTCCCCGGAGATCACCTCGGGCTCGACGCCCAGGATGTCCAGGACGCCCTGGACGAAGTCGGCGCGGTTCTCCGCGTCCCGGGAGGCCGAGGTCGCCACGAAGCGCACCCGCTCTGCGCCGAGCTCCTTGATCACCGCCGCGTACTCGCGGCAGGCGGCGAAGGTGCGCTCCAGGGCCTCCGGGGCGAGCCGCCCGGTCTTGTCCACGCCCTGGCCGAGGCGGACGATGGTCATCCGCCGGTCCAGTTCGACCAGGTCGCCCGTGGCGGGGTCGCAGTCCGCGACCAGCAGGCGGATGGAGTTCGTACCGCAGTCGACGGCCGCGACCCGGGTCACTCGGACTCCTCCTTGTCACCGCACGGGGTGACGCAGGCGCCCTTGGCCCACCACTCCGGCAGCATGGCGAGGGCCTCGTCGCCGAACGGGTTCACGCCCGGGCCCGCGGCCAGGGAGTGGCCGACCAGCACGTGCAGGCACTTGACCCGGTCCGGCATCCCGCCGGCGCTGGGGAAGCCCTGGAGCACCTCGATGGCGTCGCGGCGCCGGATGTAGTCCTCGTGCGCGGCCTGGTAGGCGGCCGCGAGCTCGGGGTCCTCGGCGAGGCGGGCCTGCATCTCCTTCATCACGCCGTTGGCCTCGAGCGTGCCGATCGCGGAGGCCGCGCGCGGGCACGTCAGGTAGTACAGCGTCGGGAAGGGGGTGCCGTCGGGGAGCCGCGGCGCGGTCTCCACCACGTCCGGCTGGCCGCAGGGGCAGCGGTGGGCAATGGCGCGCAGCCCGCGCGGCGGGCGGCCGAGCTGCTGCTCGAACGCCTCGATGTCCGCGTCGGTCGGCTCGGTCCGGTCGGTCTGGGGCGGGGGCGTCTGCATGCCTGGAGGAAGTCTCTTCGTTCTCGTGGATGGGTGCTGCGGTACGTACGGATCAGTCGCCGGGGCGGTCGGCCTTGTCGACGCCGTCCCAGACGTTGGAGTACCAGGGCCGGTCGGAGCCGGCCTGGCCGGTGCGGTGCCGCTCGGCCGCGGCCCGGGCCCCGGGGTCGGTCATGATGTAGCCGATCTCCCCCGGGCGCAGGAAGTGCAGGTGCCTGCGCGCCTGCTGCTCGGCGTAGGCGTCGTCCTGCCAACGGGCCTTCTCGTCGCGGAGCCGCTCCAGGCGGTCCCGTGCGGCCGCGGCGGCCCGCTGCTGCTCCGCGATCTCCGAGCGCTGGGAGACGTACTGGCGCATCGGATACGCGAGGGCGACGACCAGGGTACAGAGCACGAGCACCAGGAGCGCGGCGCGGCCGGTCAGCCGGCTGCGGCGGACCTGGCGGCGCGACTGCGAGCGGTAGACGTGGGCGGCGGTCCGCTCGCCGAGCTGCTTGAGCCTGGTCGCGGTGGAGAAGGTGGAGAACCGGTCCCGGTTCCCGGCCATGGGTCGCCTCCCCTGTGTCCGCACTACGCACTACGTCCCCGCACACGGTACGGGACCGAGTGCGGGGACGTACGGAGGCGAGGGCGCAATTAGCCCTTGAAGCGCGGGAACGCGCTGCGGCCCGCGTACACGGCGGCGTCGTCGAGGATCTCCTCGATGCGCAGCAGCTGGTTGTACTTGGCGACGCGGTCCGAGCGGGCCGGGGCGCCGGTCTTGATCTGGCCGCAGTTCACGGCGACGGCGAGGTCGGCGATGGTGACGTCCTCGGTCTCGCCGGAGCGGTGCGACATCATGCACTTGAAGCCGTTGCGCTGGGCCATCTCGACGGCGTCGAGGGTCTCGGTCAGCGAACCGATCTGGTTCACCTTCACGAGCAGGGCGTTCGCGGAGCCCTCCTCGATACCGCGGGCCAGGCGCTCCGGGTTGGTGACGAAGAGGTCGTCGCCGACGATCTGGACCTTGGCGCCGAGGCGGTCGGTGATGGTCTTCCAGCCCGCCCAGTCGTCCTCGAACAGCGGGTCCTCGATGGAGACCAGCGGGTACGCCTCGACGAGCTCGGCGTAGTAGTCGGTCATCTCGGCGGCCGAGCGGGACTGGCCCTCGAACTCGTACTTGCCGTCCTTGTAGAACTCGGACGCGGCGACGTCGAGCGCGAGCGCGATGTCCTTGCCCGGGGTGTAGCCGGCCTGCTTGATGGCCTCGATGATGAGGTCGAGCGCGGCGCGGTTGGACTCCAGGTTCGGGGCGAAGCCGCCCTCGTCACCGAGACCGGTGGACAGGCCCTTGGTGTGCAGGACCTTCTTGAGGGTGTGGTAGACCTCGGCACCCCAGCGCAGCGCCTCGGAGAAGGACTCCGCGCCGATCGGCGCGATCATGAACTCCTGGATGTCCACGTTGGAGTCGGCGTGCGAGCCGCCGTTGAGGATGTTCATCATCGGAACGGGCAGCAGGTGCGCGTTCGGGCCGCCCAGGTAGCGGAAGAGCGGGAGGTCCGAGGCCTCGGACGCGGCGTGCGCGACGGCGAGGGAGACGCCGAGGATGGCGTTGGCGCCGAGCGAGCCCTTGTTGTCGGTGGCGTCCAGGTCGAACATGGCCTGGTCGATCAGGCGCTGCTCGGTGGCGTCGTAGCCGACGAGCTCCGGGCCGATCTGCTCGATGACGGCGAGGACGGCCTTCTCGACACCCTTGCCCATGTAACGGTTGGGGTCACCGTCACGGAGCTCGATGGCCTCGAAGGCACCGGTGGAGGCGCCGGACGGAACTGCAGCACGGCCGGTGCTGCCATCGTCGAGGCCCACCTCGACCTCGACCGTGGGGTTGCCTCGGGAGTCCAGGATTTCCCGGGCTACGACGACGTCGATGGACGGCACGAGCATCTCCTTCTGGGATGTGACGCTGGGTGTGCGGCGGCATCAGGCCGTGGGATGGCCTTGCCGCCTAGAGCCTAACCGGCTCCGGGCACTCGGCCCGCCGACCGCCCGGGTCCTGGGACGAAAAAGGGTCCGAATACCCCTCTTCCGGGACATAGGGCTCTTGATCCTCGTGGTTCCGGCCGTCCACGCACCACCGCCCGGCGCGTGGGGGAGACGCGCCGGGCGGGGTGTGATGGTGCGTGATGACGCCTGTTGCCCAGGGACTGCGCGGCCGGGGCCGCGGTGTTCAGCTGAGCTTCAGCTTCTGACCCGGGAAGATCAGATCGGCGTCCGAGACGATGTCCTTGTTCAGCTCGAAGAGCTTCTCCCAGCCGCCCTGCACGCCGTTGGCCTCGGCGATGGTGCCCAGGGTGTCGCCGGACTTGACCTCGTACGAGCCGTTGCCGGTCTTCGGGGCCGGGGCCTCGGAGCGCTCGGAGCGGGTGGTCGGGGCCTCGGAGCGCTTCGTCTCCTTCTTCGGCTCGGCCTTCTTGGGCTGGGTCTGCTTGGGCTGGGTCTTCTTCTCCTGCTTGGGGGCGGCCTCGGTCGAGCCGCCGCCGGTGTAGGAGGAGTTCGACAGGCCCACGCCGCAGGACGGCCAGGCGCCCTTGCCCTGGCCCTTGAGGACCTTCTCGGCGATGGCTATCTGCTGGGCCTTGGAGGCCTGGTTGGCCTGCGGGGCGTACGACTTGCCGCCGTACGCGGCCCACGTCGAGGACGAGAACTGCAGGCCGCCGTAGTAGCCGTTGCCCGTGTTGATGGACCAGTTGCCACCGGACTCGCACTGCGCGACCTTGTCCCATTCGGACGCGGTGGCGGCGCCGGCGGTGCCGGCGGCCATCAGGGGGGCGGCGACGGCCACACCGGCGACACCGGCGAGCGTGACGATGCGGACGGCCTTGGAACCGCGGCGGTGCTTGCCCTTGCCGGAAAGCAGCATGGAGATTCTCCTCACCGACGCCTACGAGGTGAGCTGTCGGGTTCGGGCGAGTGAGTTGCCCGGCCGTGCGACCTAGCGCACGTCTTGACCCCTAGCCGGTGGCGTGACCGTCTCTCAACGGCCGCTCCCGGCGCCTACCTTGGTTCCCCCGCTCCTGCCTTCGGCGCGTGACGCGACGACTGTTCCCCCCGTCCGCCGGCAGGATTCGGCGATGCGGTCGAAGGAGCTCGCGGTGGCGAGCGATTCAGAAGGTAAACAGGTCCCTCCCCGATGTTCAACGAGCCCCATCGGGGAGAAACGGCCCCTACTTGCGCTCCTCGTACGGGCGTTTGCGCAGGTGAGGGCGGGGTTTGCAGAAGCCCCCCGAGGGGACACGCCAGTTGACCGGAAGAGACACATGTCTCACTTACAGAAAACGGACAATCAACTCTTTACGGCTGCCCGAAGTGCCCTTATTCGGCGGTTAGATCCAGGTTCTGGCCGGGCTTGATCAGATCGGCGTCCTCGCCGATGACCTGCTCATTGGCCTTGTAGAGCGCGTTCCAGCCGCCCTCGAGTCCCTTGGCGTCCGCGATCGCGGCCAGGCTGTCGCCCGACTGGACGGTGTAGGTGGGCTCCGACGGGGTGTCAGAGGCGGCCGGCAGCTCGACGGCCGGCGCACCTCGGTGCTTGCCGCTTCCCTCGGCAGCCGGGGCGGCCGGTGCGGTGGGGTCGGCCGAGGCGTCCGGGGCGCCCGGAGTCGCCGGTGCGGTCGGTGCCGTGGGGTCGGCCGGGCTCACGGGGGCCCCGGGGGTCACCGGCGGCAGGCCCGGGGTGACCGGCGGGGTGACCGGCGGCTCGGTGGTGCTGCCGCCCGGGTCCACGGGGGTGGGGGGCACGGTCGGATCCGTCGGGGCCGGCGCCGTGGTGGGGGCGTCCGGCGAGGGCATGACGGGCAGTCCGAGGGAGGGCGCGAGCGGGCCGTCGGGGAGCGCGAAGGACGGGCTGCCCGAGGGGCTCGGCGCCGGCTGCGTCGGAGCGCCGAAGTCCGTGGAGGGCTTGCCGCGCCCGGTGGTGGGCACGGTGTCGTCCGGACGGGAGGGCGCGGTCACGGTGCCGGAACCGCCGGGCAGGCCGGGGTCGACCTCCGCCGCGGCGCCCTGGCCGTCCAGTCCGGCCGAAGCCGCGCACAGCGGCCAGGCCTGCGGGCCCTGCGAGGCCAGCACCCGCTCGGCCACGGCGATCTGCTGGGAACGGCTCGCCAGGTCGGCCCGCTCGGCGAAGTCGAGTCCACCCGCGTTCGCCCACTGCTCCTGGGTGAACTGCAGGCCGCCGTACTGACCGCTGCCGAAGTTGGCGCTCCAGGCGCCACCGCTCTCGCATTCGGCGACCTTGTCCCACGTGGACGTGTCGGCCGCGCCGGCGCTGGTGGCGGCGAGCAGCGGCAGAGCCAGAGCGGAGCCGGTGACTCCGGCGGTGACGACTATCGCGGGCACCTGACGGGGGCGTCTGTGGCGGCCGTTCCCGGAACGCATGAGGCTGCACCTTTCGCATAACGGCTGGGTAACGGCAGAACCTAGCGGCCTTCGAACGGTTGTCACAACTCCGGCCGGGAACTGACTTCCGGTCAGTCGCGCTTCAGATGTTTCGGGGTGTGAAGCGCACGGGAAGGGTGCGCAGGCCACGCATGATCAGTCCGCCGCGCCAGCGCAGCTCCTCGGGCGGAACAGCCAGTTCCAGATCTGGCAGACGCGTGAGCAAAGTCGCAAGCGCGGTCTGTCCCTCAAGTCGCGCGAGCGGAGCGCCCAGGCAGTAGTGGATGCCGTGGCCGTAGCCGAGGTGCTGGTTGTCCGTCCGGGAGAGGTCGAGGGTGTCCGGCTCGGCGAACCGCTCGGGGTCGCGGTCGGCGGCGGCGAGGACGACCAGGACCGGGTCCCCGGTCGCGACCGACTGCCCGCCGAGGGTCAGCGGTTCGGTCGCGAACCGCCAGGTGGCCAGCTCCACGGGGCCGTCATAGCGCAGCAGTTCCTCGACGCCGGTCTCCAGCAGGCCGCTCTCGCCGGCCGCGAGGGAGGCCTGGAGCCGCTCGCGTTCGCCGGGGTTCATGAAGAGGGAATGGACGCCGTTGCCGATGAGGTTGACAGTGGTTTCGAAACCGGCGAAAAGCAGGATGAAAGCCATGGCCGTGGCCTCGGCCTCCGTCAGATGGTCGCCGTGGTCGCTCGCGCGGATCAGATCGGAAATGAGGTCATTGCCCAGATCGTCCCGCTTGCGGTGGATGAGCTCGCCGAGGTAGGTCCGCATCTGCTTCACGGAACGGGCGACTCCGCCGCGCGGGCCGCCGCGGTGGCGGATCATCATCCCGGCCCAGTCGCGGAAGTCGTCCTGGTCCTCGCGCGGTACGCCGAGCATCTCGCAGATGGCATAGATGGGGAGCGGGAAGGCGAACTCGTGGATCAGGTCCGCCTCCCCCTTCTCCGCGAACCCGTCGATGAGGTGGTCGGTCAGCTCCTGCACCCGCGGGGTGAACTCGGCGACCCTGCGCGGCGTGAACGCCTTCGACACCAGCCGCCGCAGCCGGGTGTGGTCCGGCGGGTCGATGTTGAGCAGGTGCGTCATCAGTTCCGCCTTGCGCTCCCCCGGGATCCCGGTCTTGCCCTTGGCGTGCGCGGGCTCGGCGTGGTGCGCCGGATTCTTGCTGAGCCGCTGGTCGGCGAGGGCCTGGCGGGCGTCGGCGTACCGGGTGACCAGCCAGGCCTCGACCCCGCTGGGGAGCTTGGTGCGGTGCACCGGGGAGTGCTCGCGCAGCCAGGCGTAGGCCGGATAGGGGTCGGTCGCGAACTCCCAGTCGAACAGGGTCGGGCCCTGGGAGGAAGGGGAGGCCGGGGGCGTGTCTGCGGGGGCCGCGGGGATCTGCTCGTGCACCGGATGACCGTATCCCGGCCTCCGGCCCCCGGCCCCCGTCCCGGGACGGGCTACGCGCCGACGCCCTCGGCGGCCCGGATCGCGTCCCGGTAGACGCGGGCCGCCGCGCGCAGCGCGGTCTCGGGGTCGATCCCCGCCGCCTCGGCGCGCGCCGCCAGTTCCAGCAGCTCGTACCCGATGCCCTCGCCGCGGGGCAGCTCCACCGCAAGCCCTCCCGTACGGACCCGCCCGGCGAGCTTGGCCGCGAGCGCGAGCCCCGGCTGGCCCACCGGAATCCCGTCCGTCACGGACTCCCTGCGCTTCTCGACCGCCTTGGTGCGCTGCCAGTGCGCGCTGACGTCCTCCGGGGTCTCGGCCTTCTCGTCGCCGAAGACGTGCGGGTGCCGGTGGATCAATTTCTCCACCAGGGCGCCGGCCACGTCGTCGATGGAGAACGCCTCGTCCGGATCGTCGTGGTCCTGCGCGATCCGGGCGTGGAACACCACCTGGAGCAGGACGTCCCCGAGTTCCTCGCGCAGCTCCTCCCGGTCCCCGTCCTCGATGGCCTCGACCAGTTCGTACGCCTCCTCGATCGCGTACTTGGCCAGGCCCCGGTGGGTCTGCCGGGAGGTCCACGGGCATTCGCGCCGGACCCGGTCCATCACCTGGACCAGGTCGAGCAGCCGGGCGCCCGGCAGGTCGTACGAGCCCGGCAGCAGTTCCAGATCGGGCATGGCGACCCGGCCCGAACCCGCGAGCCTGGCCAGCCCGTCGGTGAGCCGCTGGTCGCCCTCGCCGCTCAGCAGCACCACGACCGTGGCACCCCCGGCGCAGGCCTCGACCAGCGCCTGCGCCTGCGGAGCCTCGTGGACGACCTCGACGCCCGCCTCCCGCAGGTAGGGGAGCTGCGGGTGGCCGGGGTCGGCGCACAGCACCCGGTCCGCGGCGTGCAGGGTCTGCCACGCGGGCCAGGACAGCACGCCGGGGGCGACCCGGTGGCTGGTGGTCAGCAGGACGATGCGGCCGGTGGGCTCGGCCGCGGCGAAATCGGAGGGGTCGTGGTCGGTCACCCTCCGAACCTACCTCCGCGGGCGGGCGTCAGGCTCCGGCGGGTGCCTGCTCGGGCCGGGTCCGCTGGGTGATCCAGGCGGTCTCCCCGGCGCCGAGCTTGATCTGCTGGACGTCGAAGGAGCCGTAGCGCGGGTTGACCTGGATGTGCAGCGCCTTGGCGGCGGTGCGGGCGGGCTCCTCCAGCTTCCCGTTGCCGTACTTGGCGGTCAGCTTCGTCAGCAGGACCCGGTCCCGCAGGAAGCGGTCGACCTGGCCGGGGGCCATGGCGCCCTTCTGCAGCAGCAGCGCCTCGAACTGCTCGGCCCCCTTGTTCTCCTCGACGTACGCCTTGCGCTCGTCCTCGATCTCCTTGGCGGAGACGGTGACCCCGGCGGTCTTGGCCATCTTGTCGATGATGCGGCTCTGGAGCATCGAGTCGAGCTTCTGGCGCTCCAGGTTGGGGGTGCTCGCGATGAGCTCGGCGGCGGCCTGACCGGTGCGGTTCTGGGCGGCGCGCACCTCGTTGACCTGGGCCTGGAGGGCGGACGTGGTGATCCGTTCACCGCCGATGACGGCCGCGGTCCCGGGGCGCGCCTGCCCCGAGCAGGCGGACAGCAGGGGGGCCGCCAGCAGCAGGGCGGTGGAGACGGAGAGCGCAGTGCGACGGTGCAAAGGAGCCTCCAGGGCCGGGAGATTGTGCGTCGGTGCACAAGGGCCGTGCGGTGATCGATGGTATGCAGTCAGGGTGATCCGAGCCACTGGTTCGACCAACGATTCCCGGGGTGTTGGGGTACGCGTTCACCCGGTGGCCATCCCGCCGCCCCCCGGTGGTGCCAAGGTCGGCGCACCATGTCGACACCGCACCGCTCGCCGAGCCGATCGCCGCACCGCTCACCGAGCCGATCGCCGAGCCGATCGCCGCGCCGGTCGAGCCTGGCCGGTTCCGCGCTCGCCGCCCTGCTCACGGTGGTGGCCCTCGCAGCCGGGGACGCCGTCGCCCGCGTCTTCCCGTACGGCCCGCGCCACCGCAGCATCAACGACCTCGGCAACCAGTTCGTCCCCTTCCACGCGCACCTGTGGGACCTCCTGCACGGCCGCGCCGAGGGCGGGCTGCTCTTCAACTGGCAGTCCGGCTACGGCACCGGTTTCCTGCCGGACCTGGGCACGTATCTGGCCAGCCCGTTCGCGCTGCTGGTCGGGCTGTTCCCGCGCGCGGAGATCGACCTCGCGGTGTACGTGGTCACGGTGCTCAAGACCGCGGCCGCGGCGGCCGCCATGGCCTGGCTGCTGCGCACGCAGCGCCGGGGGGCCTGGTGGGCGGCGGGGCTGCTGGGTGCCTCGTACGCGCTGTGCGGCTGGTCGGTGATCGAGGCCTCCTACAACCCGATGTGGCTCGACGGCCTGATCGCCTTCCCCCTGCTGTGCCTGACCGGCGAGTGGGCGCTGCGCGGGCGGCGGCCCGCGGCCGCCGCGCTGGTCGTGGCCCTGTGGTGGACGGCGAACTTCTACACCGCCTACATGGCGACCCTCGGCGCGGCGCTCGTCCTGCTGGTCCGGGTGGCGCTGACCCGCGACGGCCTGCGGCCCCGGCTGGGCGTGATCGGCCGGGCGGCCGGGACGACCGTGCTGGGGATCGCGCTCGCGGCGCCGGTCCTGGCTCCCCTCTTCCTCAGCTCCCGGCAGGCCCACCCGGGCTGGGTCAAGGAGTTCCGGCCGGTGTCCTGGGCGGACCTCTTCGCCCGGCTGCTCCCGGCGACGTACTCCTTCTCCTCCCCCGCCGTCTTCGTGGGCACCGGGACGCTGCTGCTGGTGGCCGCGCTGCCCTTCCACCGGGCGGTGGCGGTGCGCACCCGGCTGGCGTGGTCCGGGCTGACGGCGGCCGTGGCGCTCTCCCTCCAGTGGGCCCCGGCGCACCTGGTCTGGCACCTGTTCGCAACCCCGAACGGAAGCCCGTACCGGCAGACCTTCGTGCTGGCCGGGATCGCCGTGATCGCCGCCTGGGCGGGGCTGTCGGCGGGGCTCCCGGGGCGGCGGGCGCTGGCGGCGGGGGCGGGGCTGCTGGCGGCCGCGGCCCTGTGGGCGAGCGGCAGCACACTGGCGACGACCTGGGGGTACGTGCTCTTCTGCGGCGGGCTGGCACTGGCGGCCGGAGCCTGGTGGGCGATGCGCCACCGCCGCCTGGCGCTGCCTGCGGCCGCGCTGCTGGCGGCCGTGCTGGTCGGGCAGGGGGCCGCCACGGCCGCGTACGGCCACAAGGGCAAGCTGGGCGGACTCGACGACTACCCGTCCTGGGGGCGTGCGCACACCGCACGCGCCGAGGCCCTGGCGGGCGCCCGGGGCTGGCCGGCGTACCGCACCGACCCGAGCCGGCCAGCCCTGACGGGCAACGACCCGATGCTGCTGGGCGGAGAGGGCGGCGCGTACTACAGCAGCCACACCCCGGCCGTCTTCACCCACACGATGGCGGCCCTCGGGGCCGGCTGGACCTCGCGCGGACGCAACGTCCAGAGCCTCGACAGCCCGGTGACGGACGCGGTCTTCGCGGTCGGCGCACGCCTCCAGCCGGACGGCAGCGTGCGCCGCGCCGAGGTCCCGCCGCTGGTGACGACCCGCCCGCCGGGCCCGCCCGTCGCCTACGGCGACTCGCCCTTCGCCAACCAGGAGCTGCTGCTGGGCGCGCGGGTGTACGAGGACCCGCTCGGGCCCGGGGTCTGCCGGGCGGGCACGGAGGCCTACCTGTGGGCGCCGGAGTACAACGCGAAGGCCCGCCTCGCGGACGGCCCGGCCTTCCGGCTGAACGGCAACGCCCCGCGCAACCGGGCGGCGGTCCAGCCGATGGGCGTCTCCCGGGGCGCGTCCTCGGCGCTGGTCTTCGACCAGCCCGCGCCCGCCCGGTGGACGCTGTCCTGCCTGGACCGCGGTCTGCTGGACACGGCGGTGGCCCGGCTGCGCGCCACGGCCGCCACCTCGGTCACGGTCGGCCCCTCGCAGGTCCGCGCGGTGCTCCCGCCGGGCACCACCGGCACGGCGGTCCTCTCGGTCCCCGCGATCGCGGGCTGGACCTGCAACGACCACCCGGCCGCCGCCCACCTGGGCCTGGTGGCGATCCCCCTGGACGGCCACACCTCCACGGTGACCTGCACCTTCCGCCCGCCGGGGCTGTTGCCGGGCCTGACGGTGGCGGGGGTGGCCCTGGTGGTGCTGCTCACCTTCCTCGCGGCAACCCACCCGGCGCTTTGCCGCGAATCCCCCGGGGCTAATCCTTAGGTCACCTATTCACCATTTCATGAATGTCTACAGGCATCAAAGAGCCCCGCCGGAGAGAAATCCGGCGGGGCTCTTTTCCTACATGACGCCTGTTAGCCGTCTGCCTTGATTACAGGTTTGTCAGACCTTCACGCCAGCGCTTTGCCGCTTCGGGCTGGTTCACGCGCGCGGAGGGTGCCGTCTCAATGAGATGCAGCAGGTTCCAGGCCAAACCAAAGCACAAGTCCTCACCGAAACACTCGGCAAGAAGATGCGCCTCCTCGTCGGTCACCGGACGCTCGATGCGATCAAGGAGCTCTCCGGCACGATCGACAGCTTCTTCAAGAGCCTCATCAGGTTCGCCCCTCTCGGAGGGAAGCTTACCTAGGGCAATGAAATCGCTAACCTGGGGTCGAATCACAGGAATCCTCCCTGGGCCACCTTGATGGTGCCCTCTTCGCGGGGGCCGTGGCCCCTTCAGCGTGGACGCTTACAGCAGGCCAGGATGGTTCTTTCGATAGTAAGATAGCACGCCCTTAATTGACTCGTTGAAGTACGAGGGATCGCCGTACAGCGTCTGGCCGATGTTTCGATAGTTCTGCAACTTAAGAGCAACGACCTGGCGGAACGTCAACGTCGCATCGAGACGCTTGGTGCGGATCCCCTTGCCTCGGAAGTCTCGAGTCAGCGCATGCTCAGCATCCGTCAGCATCACCGCTGCATAGTCGCCGTAATTACTCATACGACCCGAAGCTGCCTGCGGAATGTGATCCGGAGTCAAGCCGTCTCCGACACGGGATCGTCGATCGAGATCGGCGAAGGATCCCGTTTCGCCGGCAGTGACTGCCATACGAGTCGGACCACCGGTCCCGCAGCGACAGCGGTCTGCGTGATCCGGATTTGAACCGCCGCAATTGTGGACGAGTACCGGCGTGGGCCCAGCCAGCACATGGTAGGTGTGCAGGCCCTCGACGCTCAGGTCGTAGGTGATGCGATCCGCCGTGTACGACGTGACCTCGACGATGGCCGTCAGCTCGCCGTCGCCGTTCTGAAGCTGCTGACCGGCCTTGAGGTCGCCGGCCTGGGTCCAGGCGTCGCGGGTGGCCTCGTAGAACTGGTGGTGCTTGGTGGTCTGGATCGTCTTGGGACCGTCCTTCGTGGCTACGACGACATCGACGTACTCACGGTCGGTCTTGGTGACGATCACCTCCTTGACCCGGTGCTTCTCCTTCTCCTTCTTGCCGGGCTCGGCTGTCAGGACGTAGTCCCCGACCTTCACCTCCGCGATCGGCTTCGTCGAGCCGTCCGCCAGCAGCACGACCGTCGTGCCGGTGAAGCTGTGCGGAGTCCGCACGCTGCAGGTGCTCGGACCGTCCGCTTCCGGACCCGCCTTGGACTTCGGGCCGCGTGCGCTGCCCGCCGCGCCGAAGACGCCGCCCATCGCCGCACCGATCGCCGTGGCCTTCGCCGCGCCGCCGACGCTGCAACCCTCCCTGCTGTTGATGCAGGAGGTGCCGTACTCGACTGCGCCGGTCGCCGCGCCTTCCGTGGCACCGCTGGCACCTCCGGAGAGGATCTTTCCGGCGGTGCCCGAGAGGAGACGCCCGGCCGCGCCGGCCGCGAAGCGACCCGCCACACCGCCGACAGCGCCCGTCACGGCGCCCACGCCGACCGCCAAGGCGAAGCCGCCCAGGGTCTTCGGGCCGTCGCTCATCATGTAGCCGACGCCGTTGGCCGCCGCGCCCGCCAGGGCCGCGCAGCCGATCGCGCCCACGCCGGCCGTGATGGCCGTGCAGCCCGCGAAGACCGCGATGCCGACCGCCACCGAAGCGATGGTCGAGGCGTGCTGCTTGACGAAGTTGGCCGTGGCCTTGGCGGCCTTCTTGACGGCTGTGCCGACCTTCTTGGCTGCCTTCACCACCTTCTTCGCCACGTGTTTGACGGCCTTGGCGACCTTCCGGACCTGCTTCTTGACGTGCTTGACGACCTTGTGGGCGTAGTGCTTGACCCGCTTATAGGTGCGTTTGACGTATCGCTTGGCCTTCTTGACGCTGTCGTTCACGTACCGCACGGTCTTCTTGACCGCCCGGTACGTCCGGTACACGGCCTTCTTGACGGTCTGCTTGACCTGTACTGCGGCCTGCTTGACCACCGTGGCGACGTGCTGGACGGTCGAGACGGTTGCGTGCCAGGCCGTCGAGACGGTCTGGGTGGCCTTCGCCGCGACCTTCTTGACGGCCTTCTTGACGAACTCGAACCAGTGGCCCGTCGGGTCGACACCCGTCATCGGGTTGCCGTTCGCGTATGCGTAACGGTTCGCGTTCACCGACGCCGGCAGCGGGCTCTGGGCCATCGTGTCGCGGCTGTTGAACTGGCCGGTCTGCGGCGAGTACCACCGCGCGGCCATGTTGACCTTGGCCGTCTCCGGGTCCGTCCAGCCCGACTGGTAGCCCAGCTGGCCGGCCATGCCCTGAGTCGAGACGACCTTGCCGAAGGGCGAGTACGTCGTCGAACCGGTCAGCGCCTCACCAGAGGCGGTGAACTGCCCCACCACGTCGGTGTGGAGATCCGTCAGCGCCAGTACCGAGGACACCCCCGTCTTGATTCCGAGCAGCGAACCGTCCGCGTCACGGCTGTAGGTCGTCAGGCCGTCCGATGCGATGTCGTTGCCGGTTCCGCTGTACCGGAACGCGAACAGCGGACCCGAGGCCGGGTCGCTCGCGCTCAGCACGCGGTCGAGGCCGTCGTACGCGTACGTACGGTCGCCCTCGTTGATCACACGGTTGAAGGCGTCGGCCTTGAGCGAGGTCGTCTTGCCGGCCTCGTCCGTGACCGAGCTCATCGTGCCGCGCTTGGTGTACGCGTACGTACTGTGCCCGTCCGAGGTGAGACGGTTTCGGGCGTCGTAGGTGTACGTGTCGCCGCCGACGCGCGTGCGGTTGCCCGACGCGTCGTAGCCGTATGCCTCCGTCGTGGTCCCGTTGTTCCAGGACGACAGCCGGTTCGCCCAGTCGTACGTGTAGGTGTTCGTGGACGAACCCGCGAGACCTGCCGTCGTCTTGGATGTCTCGTTGCCGTTCTCATCCCAGCCGTAGGTGATGGACGACAGCTGCGCGCCCGAGGGCGATGTCAACTTGTCGTTCGTCACCCGCTGCAGGGCGTCGTACGTGTACGAGCGCTTCGCCTTGCCGGCGCCGTAGTCGACCGACGTGACGTTGCTGTTGACGTTGTAGCCGTAGGTCAGCGTGCTGCCGGTGACAGCGTCGTTGACCGTCTTCAGCCGGCCGGCGGTGTCGTACCCGAAGGCTGACGTGCCGGACGCGTCCGTCCTGGAGGTCATCGCGCCGTCGCCGTTCCAGGCGAAGGACGAGGCACCCGAGGGGCCGGACGTGGACAGCAGCAGACCGCGGTCGTCGTAGGCGAAGGTGTTCTTGTCCTCACCCGTGCCCGCGACGGCCGTGACCCGGTCGTCGGCGTCGTAGTCGTAGGTGTGGGCCACCGTGGCGGCTTCCGCACCCGTGCCGGACTGTGTGATCAGCCGGCCCTTGACGTCGTACTCGTTGGTGACGACCACCCCACCCGGGGAGCGCTGCTCCTTGGGCCGTCCCGCGCCGTCGTACACCGTGGTGAAGGTGCGGTCCGCCGCGTCCGGGTGGGTCGGGGTAGAGGGCTCGATGACCGATTCCGGCATCCCCCACGCGTTGTACGTCGTCAGGAAGGCGTTGCCCCGACCGTCGGTGAAACGCGTCCGGTTGCCCGCCGCGTCGTAGCCGAAGGTCGTGGTGATCGACTCGGTCGCGGAGACCGGCTGGACCGCCTTGGTGATCAGACCGGACGCGTCGGTGGTGAAGGTGGTGGTGTGACCGCGGTAGTCCGTGATCGACACCGGTTCGCCCATACGGTCGTACGCGGAGCTGCTGGTGCGCAGTACCGTCCCGTTCGTGTCCAGGTCACTCGTGCTGGTGAGCTGGCCGAACCCGTCATAGGTGTTCTTGGTGCTGGTGCCGTCCGGGTCCGTCGAGGTGAGGACCTGGCCACCCATGTCGTAGGTGAACGTGGACTTGCCGCCCGCGGCGTCCGTCACCTCGGTGACCTCGCCCACGTTGTTGTACTTGTAGGACTGCGTGACACCGGTCGGGCTCACGGTCCGGGACAGGTTGCCGCCCGGAGCGTCGTACTCGTTGATCGCCGTATAGGCGCGCTGCGTCGGCTGGCGCACGATGTCCGTGCTGGTGACCGGACGCTCCATGAAGTCCCAGGTGGTCTCCTGTCGGGCGCCGTTCGGCCGGGTGGCCGAGAGCTGGTCGCCGTTGGTGTCGTAGGTGTACTTCGTCGTACCGCCACCCGGCTCCGTGACCGAGGCCAGATCGCCGAGCTGCGTGTACGTGTAGGTGGTGCGGGCACCCAGCGGGTTGACCTCCGCAGTGACCTGGCCGAGCTTGTTGTACTCGTTCCAGCTGGTCGCGGTGATCGGGGTCGAGGAGCCCGGTGCGGTGTAGTTCGGCGACTTCGTCGAGGTCTCCTGGCCCTCGGCGTCGTACGCGGTGACCACGACGTTGCCGAGCGGGTCGGACGTCTCGGTCGTCTCACCGAAGGTGTTGTAGCCGGTCATCGACACGGGCCGGACGGAGACCGGGGTCCCGCCGTTCTGCTCCGCGTTGACGGTCGGCTCTGTGACCGTGGTCTGCTGGCCCGCCTCGTCGTAGCCGTAGTCGGTGGTGCTGCCGTTGGCGTCGGTCATGGCCAGTGGCAGACCGCGCTGGTCCAGCTTCCAAGTGGTGGAACGGACGGAGCTGCCCGCAGCCGGGAGCGTGCCGCCCTTCACCGCGGAGACCTGCGTCGCGGTCAGCGCCTCGCCGTAGACCTGGACGTCGTCGATACCGCCCTTGAACTCGTAGTCGTACTGCGACCCGTACTTGTGACGGCCGATCTGCAGGGGACCGGTCGCCTCCCACGGGGAGGTGTGCGCCACTTCCTGGGCGAGCGTGCCGTTGACGTACAGGCGCAGCTTGGCGGCCTGGGCGTCGTACACACCGACGAGGTGGGTCCAGGCGCCGGCGACCGCCGCGGACGGTGCGGACACCGCCCGGTCGTACGCCAGCGGAGTGGCGTCCGACTTGGGCTTGGCGAACGCCCAGCCGGTGCCGGCCGCGTAGTACAGCACGAAGCCGTACACGGACTTGGCGTCCTGGGACAGCACAGTCCGGCCGGTGGTCAGGTCGTCCAGCTTGGCCCAGGCGGACACCGTGAAGCTGCCGGCCGTGTTGACGGCCGGCCCCGAGGCCTGCGCGTAGGAGTTGGCATCGCCGTCGAAGACCGCGCTGCCGCCCCGGTCGGTGTTCCAGTGGACACCGGTGCCCGTGGTGCCGGTGTTGTTGGCGCCCGAGGAGTCGGCGGCGGAGGTTCCCGTCGTCTCGTCCAGCTTGTACCGGGCCACCGGAGCCGTCGTCCCGTCGTGGACCGTGGTCCCGGTGACGTTGCCGAGATTGTCGTGCCGGGTGTCCTTGGTGCTGACACCGCCCGTCGCCGGGTCCGTCTCCGTTTCCGACACGACGTTGTCGTCGGGGTCGTAGGAGACGCTCGTCGTCCGGTTGAGCCCGGCCGGGTCGAGGACCGTCGACGTGGTGCGGTCGGCCGCGTCCACCGCGAAGGTGGTCGTGGTCCGGCCGTCGTTGGTCACCTGCTGGATGAGGTTGCCGGCCGCGTCGTAGGTGTTGGCCTGCTGCGTGAAGGACTTGCCGGTCTGCGGGTCCTTGCGGACCACGGTGGCCGACAGGCCGTCATCGGTGTAGGTGTACGCCGTCACCCAGCCCATCGAGTCGGTGATCGACGCGAGGCGGCCGGCCGGGTCGTACGCCCGGGACTCCTGGACCAGGGTGGCCGGCGCCGACGGGGCGTTCGGGTCACCGGTGTGGTTCAGCAGGCTCGTGGTGAGCGGGCGGTTCTCGCCGTCGAAGGTGTAGGTGTTGACGTTCCCCGCGGGGTCCGTCTCCTTGACCTTGTTGCCGTAGCCGTCGTACTCGAACGACGTGGTGTCGCCGCCCGGGTCCGTCCTGCTCGCCAGATGGTTGTGCGCGTCGTACGTCATCGTCGTCGTGCGCGCCGCGTCGCCGCCGGTCACGTCCGAGACCGTCTGGGACAGGATGTTGCCGTCCGCGTCGAACCCGGTGGTGGTCCTGGCCTGGTGCACCGCGCCGGTGACGCGGTTGGTGACCGCGGGCCCGGTCTCGGTGACGATCTGGTCGTTCTTGTCGTACGTCTGCGACGTGACGAGACCGGCCGGGTTCGCGTCCGATATCTCGGTCCGGGTCAGCTGTCGGCCGAGGTTGTCGTAGGTGATCTTCGCCTTGGCGCCGTTGGCGTCGGTGATCTCCGCGAGATCGCCGTTGGCGAAGTACGTGTACGACGTCTTCCTGCCGCCCGCCGTCGTCACCTGGTTCACCAGGCCGGCCGGCGTCACCGCGGTACCGCCCTCGGCCGCCGGGGTGGTGGCCGTCGTGTAGGTGGTGGTTGCGGTGCGACCGTTCGGATGACCGGGTACCGGCGGGGTCGTCACCGCGGTGAGCTTGCCGCCCGTGTCATAGGTGTAGCTGGTGAGGTAAGTGTTGTCCGTCGGGCCCGAGGAACGGCCGTCGCGCTCGGTGAGCAGGAGGTCGTTGCGCAGGTCCATCGGCGGGAACGCCGTGGTCGCGTCCGGATAGTAGGTGTAGTAGGAGGTCGAACACTTGTTGGCGGCCGTGTCCTGGCAGCTGGTCTTGGAGACCGCGTTGCCGCGGATGTCGTGGCCGGTGATGCTGCGGTTGCCGTTGGCGTCGGTCACGGTGTGCATGAAGCCCGCCGTGTCGTAGCCGTAGGTCGTCCGCTTGCCGTTGGTGTCGATCGCGGCGAGCAGGCGGTTGCCCAGCTCCGCGTCGTACACGTACGTCAGCGTCTTGTCGGCGGGGTCGGTCAGCGTGACCGTACGCACCGGGGCGACGCCGGACGACGCCTTGTAGGCGGACCAGTGCTGCCCGACCTCGGCCTCGCTCAGGCCCTTGGAGTGGACGGCGACCTCGGCGATGGAGCCGGTGAAGAAGCTGACGTCACCCGGCGAGCTGTACCACTTGCTGAAGCCGGCGCCGATGAACGTCCGCGACGTCGTCTGGTCGTCCGGCGCGCCGGTGCACGTGCCCTGCTTGGCACCGTCGAGGTAGAGCGTCTGCGTGGTGCCCGCGGCCGAGAGGACCGCGTGGTGCCAGGTGTCGTCGGTGACCGACGCCGTGGAGGCGACGTTCGCGTTGCCGTTGCAGCTGCTGCTCCACCAGTGGCCGCGCAGCTTGCCGTCGGCTCCGACGTAGAGCAGGTCGCTCCAGGAGCCTCCCACCCCTGCCGGGTCGTTCGGGGCACGGGACTGGTCGCTCATGATCACGCCGGGCTTGGTGGTCTTGAACCACAGCTCGACCGAGCGGTCCGCCTTCGCGTGCAGCGGCCCGTACGGGACCTCCACGAAGGAGCTGGTGCCGTTGAACTGCACGGCCGTGGCATCACCGGTACCGAACGGTCCCGCCACACCCTGCGTGACGGTGTTGTACGTGCCGAAGCCGGTGTGCAGCTCGTTGGCCGCCTGCGCCGCGCCCTGCGTGTCGTCCAGACGCCAGTAGCCGCCGGGGGCGGAGCCCATGACGGCCGAGCGGTAGACCTGCGAGGAGCCGGTGACGGTCGCCGGGTTGAGCTTCCAGGTGCCGCCGTTGCCGTCGGTGGCCTGGAGGACCAGGTCGTCGGTGGTGCCGTAGGTGACCGACGCCTGGGTCTTGCCGTTCGGCGTGGTGATCTTCTCCAGCAGACCGGCGGACCGCTTGGCGGCCTGGTACTGCGCGGCGATGACGTCCGGGGTGAGCGGCTCGGTGTAGATCGCGGCCTCGGCGAGCTGGCCGGCGAAGTGGCCGAGCTGGTCGGCGGAGTTCATCGCGGGCCAGTTGCGGTTGTTCACACCCGCGCCCAGTGCGATGTACGGGGTGTTCCAGTCCTTGATCTGACCGGCCTTGCTGCCCTGCGAGACACCGTCCAGGTACAGGGTCTGGGTGTTGCCCGCGCCGGTGAGGGTCGCCTGGTGCCACTGACCGTCGGTGACGGTGGCGGCGGAGGTGATCGTGGTGGTGCAGGTGCCGGTGGCCAGGCAGCCGCGCAGCTTGCCGTCGGTGCCGACGTACAGCGCCGGGGTGTTGTACCAGGTGTTGGCCACCGGGTCGGTGATGCTCAGCGGCTTGTCACCGTAGTAGAAGAGGACGCCGCCCGCCTGCGTGGTCTTGAACCACAGCGAGATCGTCGTGTACGAGGGCGTGGCGCCGGGGGCGCTCGGCATCTCGACGTAGGACGTGGTGCCGTTGAAGGTGGCGGTCTTCTGGGTGGAGCCCGCCAGCAGACCGCTGCTGCCCAGGGTCACGTTGCGGTAGAGGGCGTTGTACTTGCCCTGGTTGGTGTCGACGGTGTCCTTGCCGACCGTCGAGCCCGAGGCCTCGCCGAGCCGCCAGTACGCGTACGGGTCGGCGTCCAGCACCGTCGTGCGGTGGTGGTTGCCGGTGGCGTACGTGTACTGGGTGCACTTGGCCCAGTCGGCGGGCGGGCACACCTTGGCGAGCTGGTCGCCGGTGTAGCTGTACTGCCACGTCTGGGCCGTGTTCGCGTCACCGACCACCGACGGGTCGGTGAAGACGGTCGACACGTGCGGGACGGTGGCACCGGCCGGGGTGGTCCAGGTCAGCCCCAGAGAACGGTTGGAGGTGGTGTTCGTGATCTTCGTGAGCTGCTTGGAGGCGTTGTAGGTGAACGTCTCGGCCCGGCCCGCGAAGTCCACGATGCCTGATATCGCGTAGACGCCGGTCTTCGCGGTCGCCTGCGTGAAGGAGTAGGCCGTGAAGTCCTTGTCGGTCAGCTTGTATCCGCCGCTCACCGTCTCCAGCCGGGCGTAGCGGCCCGGCGGGGGCACGAAGGTCCCGTCGGTGTTGCGGCCGAACCCGACCTGCTCGCCTCCCGGGTAGGTGATCGTGACGCTGGTGACCGTACCGGCGCCGTCCTTCGTCTCGGCCGCCTTCATGTCGGCGACCGTGGACCATCCGGCGCCGAAGGCGCTGTCGATCCGCGGGTCGATGCTGTTGTACGAGCGGTCGATCTGCAGCGACGGGCCGACGACGGGCACGTCGGCGTCGGTGTCCTCGGTGGTGTAGTTGCCGTCGGACGGGTCGAACTCGTGGCCGTTGGTGTTCTGGGCCAGACCCGAGGTGACGGGCGGCTGCGGCACCGCGGTGGAGAACCGGCTCGCCGAGTACAGCACCGAGTCGTAGCCGTCGGTGACGCTCACGTACCAGGAGTAGTTCTTGCTCCAGCTCAGCTTGCCCGCGGGAACCTTCCAGGCGCGCTCGGCCGTAAGGCCGGAGGTGGCGACCGGGGTCTGGCTTCCGCTGTCGGCGTCGTACACCTCGAAGGAGTACGTCAGGGCGCCGGGCCAGTTGTCGGCGTCGCTCGCGTAGACGAGCAGCTCCGGCTGGAGGCTGTTCGCCTGGAAGTTCTCCGGCGGGTACTGGGCGTCGACCTGCGGCTTGGTGTTCGCCGTGTAGGTCAGGTCCAGGGCGGGTCGCCAGGCGGCGGTCGCCGAGTTGTCCGAGTGGAACTTCTTCCAGTGCAGCGCGTCGTTGGTCGGCGCGGTCAGGGCGAGGCCGTAGTTGGCGCCGCCCAGGGCCACCTGGTCGAACCAGGCGGTCGACAGCGAGACCGGCATCTTCACACCGACGCCGGTGCTGCCGCTGGTGTTCGTGCAGGAGGCACCCGGCGCGGGCGTCGCGGAACCGAGGGCCGTGCCGAAGGCCGGGCCCGGGTAGCTGGTGACGCCGGACGGGGTCCAGGACTGCGTGATGTGGTGGACCGAGAACGACGACGCGGTGCAGGTCGAGGACCACAGCGCGTACACGTTCAGGGTGGCGGCGGTGACCCGCTGCCCCTGGAGGGTGCTGCCCAGCGAGGAGAACTGCAGGAAGGAGTTCGTCTTGTTGGTACCGGAATCGTACGAACCGACCTTGATCTGGTTCTCGGTGGAGTGGTCACCCCCGATCGTGTTCTGGGCGTACGTGGAGTTGCTGGCGGTGACGGTCGGGTCGACGGTCACCGGGTAGACCCGCTCGGGAGCGTCCAGCCAGGCGCGGTCCGCGGTCATCCGCAGCGCCGGCTTGCCGTCCACGCTGGTCAGCTCGTAGCCGACCGCACGGGACTGCGCGGCGTCGCCGGAGCGCGGGTCGATCTTAGAGTCCTCCATGAACGCGTGCGGGATGGTGGCGGTCACCTTGCCCGCGGCGTCAGTGAACTCCACGTCGCCGTCGGCCGCGATCCGCGGCGTCAGCCCCTTGGTGTCCAGGAGGAAGGTCCAGGAGTTCGCCGCCTTCGCGGAGCGCAGGACGACGTTCTCCTTGAACCCCTCGGCGAGCGGCACGAGCTGCACGTCGGTCTCGGGCAGCACGCCGGCGTAGGTCACGGTGCCGTTGGCCGCCACGCTGGGCGCGGCCTTCGCGGCGCCGTTCAGCGCGTAGGCGAGGGTGCGGCCCGAGCCGAAGTCGATGGAGGCGAGCTGCTGGTCGGCGGCGTTCGGGGCGAACTCGACGTCGAGCGAGTTGGACCGCTCCTGGAGCCGGCCGTCCTTGTCCGCGACCAGCTGGGTGTCGATCGGCTTCCAGGTGCCGTCTTCGGCCTTGAAGTTGGTGCGGCCGGGGAAGTGGCGCACCGTGGTGGAACCGTCGGCGTTGACGTAGTGGTCGGACGTCTCCGTGGACTTCTTGGCGTCCCGCTTGCTGGTCCGGGCGTCGAAGCTCTCCGCCGTGCCCCGGCCCGTTCCGGCCTGGGCCGTGCCGGGCTGCTCGGTGTACCGCTCGTACGGAGCGAGTTCGCCCTGGCCCTTGCCGGGCTTGTTACCGGCGCCGCCCTTGGCACGGGTGGCGTCGGCCGAGGCCTTGTGGCTCTTGCCGCGGGCGGTTCCGCCCTGCTGGTCGGGGGTGTCCAGCGGGGACTTGCTGACCCAGCCCAAGAGGCCGGAAATGGACAGTTCGGGCATGCTCAGCGCCGGCAGCGTGGCGCCGTTGGCCGCCGCCGTCTCGGTCGTGAGCATGCAGGAGAAGGAAACAAGGACAGAGAGAGCCGTAGCCCTCGCTCTTCGCCTGCCGGTACGACCCGGTGGGAAGAGGCGAGGGCTACGGACCCAACGAACGCGCATGGGCGAGCCTTTACTTACACGAAGCCAACAAAAGCCTCGCGAGACTGCCCGACGGGTGAACGCAAGTACTAATCGAGAAGGGTTGGTTTATGAAATCTTTATCTGCCGAGCGGAACTGATGCTTCCGCGTTATACACCTGCATCCTTGACGGCCCGTCTGATCGCGTCCGCCACGGTCTCCGCCAGCCCGTCACCCGACTTCACAACCGTGACGTTCCCGGCACTTCCCGCACCGTCGACCACCACGAAGCGCGCCTTCGGGTGCTCCTTCGCCCCGGCTTCCGTGGCCTCCACCTGGGCCGCACCGACCGCCAGGACCACGTCGCACTTGCGCTGCATCAGGCTGTTGAAGAACGGCCGGGCGTTCGCGGCCGACGGCTCTCCGACGACCGGGACGTACGTGACCCGGGCCCGGGTCTCCAGCGAGGCCTTCTGCATCCCCTCCCACACCGGAGCGGCGGCCGAACCGGACACGATGCCCTTCTCGTCCGTCAGCAGGCAGGCATCGAACTCCTTGTACTGGCGCGCCCGCGGGTCGGGCGGCCCGTCCTGCCCGCCGCCGACGAACAGCCATACGCCCACCAGGCCGAGCACGAGCACGGCGGCACTGCCCGCCGCCCAACCCGCGCGGCCGCGCAGCGCACCGGCCACCCGGGCCAGCACCCGCCCGAGAAGCGCCCCATAACCGGATTCAGGGCGATTGGGCTGCTTTCGCCATGTACGCCGGGTCTTCATCTGGACTCCCCCACCGACTGCTTGACGAACAGGCAGTGCACCGCTGCCCCGACCGTGGAGAGGGACAGCAGCAGGGCATCGAGACCGAACTGCAACCCGTGGGTCTCCTCCGGCGTGAGCCCGGCCTGGAACCACCAGCCGACCGTCGCGGCAGTGAACGCGAGCGCGGCCAGCCAGTCGGCGCGCGCGCCCCTGCGCCACGCGATGACCAGCGAAGGCACCGCGCCCAGCATTCCAAGGCTCAGCACCGGCACGGCCGCCAGCAGGACCCTGGGAATCAGTCCGGGAACAGCCCCTTCCCCGGGCTGGGCCACGTTCTCCATGGCGACGGAGTCCTTCACGATCGGCTACCTCTCGGAAACGCATTGACGCATACGGATGCGGACGGGACGCCGTACGGTACACCGCGCGCCGGAGGGAGCCATTCCGGGGGCTGCGGTCGCGACGCCCGCCCCTCAACGGCACCCCCTCGGCGAGCAGATCGCCCCAAACGGGCGTACCGCTGCAAACGGGATGGGGAAGGGGCCCCGCGGCAAGGGGATCTCCGACAGGTTCAACCACCCGGAGCAGCCCGCCGTGCGGACCGGGAGGCGCGGGGAGGCGCGGTACCGGCCGGGAGACCGGGAGGCCGGGAGGCCGACAGCCCGCAGGGGCTGCCGGCCTCCCGGCTCGTCAGGGACCGCTCGTCAGGGACCGCTCGTCAAGGACCGCTCGTCAGGAGCCGAGGATCGTGGTCAGGAACTCGCCGGTCCAGGCCAGCAGTTCCCGCCCGACCAGCGGCTTCCCGCCGACCCGGCCGGTCTTCGGGCGGGGGACGAGGACCTGCGAGGTGGCGGGCTTGAGCACCGTCCCCGGGTAGAGCCGCTTGAGGCGCAGCTCCTGCGACTCGCGCAGTTCCACCGGCCCGAAGCGGATGTTGGGTCCCTGCAGGGTGATGTCGGCGACCCCGCAGGCGCGGGCGAGCATCCGCAGGCCGGCCACCAGCAGCAGGTTCTCCACTGGTTCCGGCAGCTTGCCGTAGCGGTCGGTGAGTTCCTCCCGTACGGCCTTGACGTCCGCCTCGGAATTGGCCGAGGCGATGGACCGGTACGCCTGCAGGCGCAGCCGCTCGCCGGGCGCGTAGTCGTGCGGCACGTGCGCGTCCACCGGCAGCTCGATCTTGACCTCGAGCGGCGGCTCCTCCTCGACCTGGCCCTCGACCGCCGCCCGGTAGTCGGCCACGGCCTCGCCGACCATGCGGATGTAGAGGTCGAAGCCGACGCCCGCGATGTGGCCGGACTGCTCGCCGCCGAGCAGGTTGCCCGCGCCGCGGATCTCCAGGTCCTTCATGGCCACGTACATGCCGGCGCCCATCTCGGTGTGCTGGGCGATCGTCGCGAGCCGCTCGTGGGCGGTCTCGGTCAGCGGCTTCTCCGGCGGGTAGAGGAAGTACGCGTACCCGCGCTCGCGACCGCGGCCCACGCGGCCGCGCAGCTGGTGCAGCTGGGAGAGACCGAAGTTGTCGCCGCGCTCCACGATCAGGGTGTTGGCGTTGGAGATGTCGATACCGGACTCGACGATCGTCGTCGAGACGAGCACGTCGAACTTCTTCTCCCAGAAGTCCACCACGACCTGCTCCAGGGCCTGTTCGGACATCTGCCCGTGCGCCGTCGCGATCCGCGCCTCGGGGACGATCTCACGGAGCTTGGCGGCGGCCCGGTCGATGGATTCGACCCGGTTGTGGATGTAGAAGCACTGGCCCTCGCGCAGCAGTTCACGGCGGATGGCCGCGCCGATCTGCTTCTCCTCGTACGGCCCGACGAAGGTGAGCACGGGGTGCCGCTCCTCCGGCGGGGTGGTGATCGTCGACATCTCGCGGATGCCCGTCACCGCCATCTCCAGGGTGCGCGGGATCGGGGTCGCGGACATGGTGAGCACGTCGACGTTGGCGCGGAGCTTCTTCAGCTGCTCCTTGTGCTCGACGCCGAAGCGCTGCTCCTCGTCGACGATGACCAGGCCCAGGTCCTTGAACTTGGTCTCCTGGGAGAACAGCCGGTGGGTGCCGATGACCACGTCGACCGAGCCCTCGCGCAGACCCTCCAGGGTGGCCTTGGACTCGGTGTCGCTCTGGAAGCGGGAGAGCGCCTTCACGCTCACCGGGAACTGGCTGTAGCGCTCGGAGAAGGTGCCGAAGTGCTGCTGCACGAGCAGGGTCGTGGGGACGAGGACGGCCACCTGCTTGCCGTCCTGCACCGCCTTGAACGCCGCCCGGACCGCGATCTCGGTCTTGCCGTAGCCGACGTCACCGCAGATCAGGCGGTCCATCGGGACCGACTTCTCCATGTCCTCCTTGACCTCGGCGATGGTGGTGAGCTGGTCGGGCGTCTCCGCGTACGGGAAGGCGTCCTCGAGCTCGCGCTGCCAGGGGGTGTCGGGGCCGAAGACGTGGCCGGGCGCCGCCATGCGCGCGCTGTAGAGCTTGATGAGGTCGCCGGCGATCTCCTTGACCGCCTTCTTGGCCCGCGCCTTGGTCTTGGTCCAGTCGGCGCCGCCGAGCCGGTGCAGGGTCGGGGCCTCGCCGCCGACGTACTTGGTGACCTGCTCCAGCTGGTCGGTGGGGATGTAGAGGCGGTCGCCGGGCTGGCCGCGCTTGGCGGGGGCGTACTCGACGAGGAGGTACTCGCGGGTCGCGCCCTGGACGGTGCGCTGGACCATCTCGATGTAGCGGCCGACGCCGTGCTGCTCGTGGACGATGTAGTCGCCGGCCTCCAGGGTCAGCGGGTCGATCGTCTTGCGCCGGCGGGTCGGCATCCGGCCGAGGTCCTTGGTGGCGGTGCGCTGGCCGGTGAGGTCGGTCTCGGTCAGGACCGCGATCTTCAGGGCCGGGTCGACGAAGCCGGTGTCGACCGAGCCGCAGGCGACGTGGACGATGGACGGCTCCAGGTCGCGGAGCTCGGCCTCCAGCCGGGCCGGGATGCCCTCGCCGCCGAGCACCTCCACGGTGCGGGCTGCCGGGCCGTGGCCCTCGGTGAGGTAGACGGTGCGCCAGCCGTCGGCGAGCCAGCCCTTGGTGTCGGCGAGCGCGCGGGCGGTGTCGCCGCGGTAGGCCTCGGGGGCGTGCATGCCGAGTTTGAGGGTGTCCGTGCCGGCCAGGTCCCCCTCGTCGGCGGCGAAGGGGGAGACGGACCACCACATCATGCCGAGCTCGCGGGCGTGGTCGCGTACGTCGGCGATACCGCGCAGGGAGGCGGCGCCGACGTCGATGGGGGCCTCTCCGCCGCCCGCGGTGGCCGCCCAGGAGGCCATCAGGAACTCCTGGCTGGTCGCGACCAGGTCGGCGGCCCGGGTCCGCACCCGCTCGGGGTCGCAGACGACGGCCATCGCCCCGGCGGGAAGCACGTCGATCAGCAGTTCCATGTCGTCGACCAGGACCGGAGCCAGGGACTCCATGCCCTCGACGGCGATCCCCTCGGCGATCTTGTTCAGCAGCTCGCCGAGCTCCGGGTGGGCCTCGGCGAGGGCCGCGGCCCGCTCCCGCACCTCGTCGGTGAGCAGCAGCTCGCGGCAGGGCGGGGCCCACAGGCCGTGCTCGGCGATCTCCAGCGACCGCTGGTCGGCGACCTTGAAGTAGCGGATCTCCTCGACCTCGTCGCCCCAGAACTCGATGCGCAGGGGGTGTTCCTCGGTGGGCGGGAACACGTCGAGGATGCCGCCGCGCACGGCGAACTCCCCGCGCTTCTCGACGAGCTCCACGCGCGCGTACGCGGCGGCCGCCAGCGCCTGGGTCACCTCGCCGAGGTCCACGCTCTGGCCCTGCCGCAGGGCGACGGGCACCAGGTCCCCCAGCCCCTTGACCTGCGGCTGGAGCACGGAGCGGATCGGTGCGACGACCACGGAGACGGGCCCGGCGGCCGGGTCGTCCTTGCTCGGGTGCGCGAGGCGGCGCAGAACGGCGATCCGCCGACCGACGGTGTCGCTGCGCGGGCTGAGCCGTTCGTGCGGGAGCGTCTCCCAGGACGGGTAGTCCACGACCTCGTCGGGCGAGGGCAGCAGTGACCGCAGGGCTGCGGCCAGGTCCTCGGCCTCGCGCCCGGTGGCGGTGACGGCGAGGATGGTCCGCTCGGTCTGCCGGGCCAGCGCGGCGATCGCGAAGGGCCGCGCGGCGGCGGGGCCGACCAGGTCCACGTGCATGCGGTTGCCGTCCCCGGCCGCGGTGACCGCCTCGGCGAGGGCGGGGTCCCGGGTGACGGCGTCGAGCAGTCCGTGCAGGCTCATGTAGGGGCTTTCCATCCGCTGAGGGTCGAGAAGGGGCAACGCGAAGGACCCGACACGTGACACGGGCCGGGGGTTCCCACCCTACGACGGCCCCCGCCGCCACGCGCGGGGGATTCGGGTCACCCGCGCGGGTGACGGGGCCGGCGCCGGCCGGGCCGTCCCGACGGGGTCCGGTCCGTCGACCGGTCCGCCTCCGCCGTGGAGTCCCGGCGCGGTCCGGGGGCGGTCCCGGGGGCGGTCCGGGGGGCAGTCCCGGGGGCGGTCCCGGGGGCGGTGCGCAGGGGGATGCGCTCGTCACCCGCCGCGAGCGCATCCCCCTCTACGATGTCGACGTACTGACCGTCCAGCTCGCCGAGGGAGCACGAGGCCGTGACGAGCGATGCCATAGCCCGGCCCGAGGCCGCGGCCCAGCAGGGGCGGGGCAAGCCGGCCGGGGGCCGGTGGGCGGGGCCGTACGCGGTGGCCGGCGGGCTGTTCCTCGTGTACCTGGTGCTGTCCGTCGGGCGGTTCCGGCGGATGGAATGGGCCTCGTGGGACCTGGGGATCTTCGAGCAGGCCATCCGCGCCTATGCGCACCTCCAGGCGCCGGTCGCGGATCTGAAGGGGCCCGGGGCCAACATCCTCGGGGACCACTTCTCCCCGGTCATCGCGCTCATCGCCCCCGTCTACCGGCTCTTCCCCGGCCCCCTCACCCTGCTGGTGGCCCAGGCCGCGCTGTTCGCGCTCTCCGCGGTCCCCGTCACCCGGACGGCCGGACGCTTTCTCGGCCGGGCCCGCGGCCTCGCCGTCGGGATCGCGTACGGACTGTCCTGGGGGATCCAGCGGGCCGTGGAGTTCGACTTCCACGAGATCGCCTTCGCCGTACCGCTGCTCGTGTTCGCGCTGGAGGCGCTGCTCGGGCGGCGCTGGCGGGCGGCCCTGCTGTGGGGGCTGCCCCTGCTCCTGGTGAAGGAGGACCTGGGCTTCACGCTCGCCGCGCTGGCCGTGGTCGTCGCCTGGCGGGCCATGCCCACCGACCGGCGGGCCGCGTGGACGGCCCTCGCCGTCGCCGCGGGGGCCGTGGTCTTCGCCGTCCTGGTGTTCACCGTGTTCATACCGGCCTTCGCGACGGCGGGCTACGGCTACTGGGACAAGATCGACGGTGGGGGCCCCTTCGCCGGCCTCGGCACCAAGCTGGAGACCCTGGCCTGGGTGCTGATCCCCACCTCCGGGCTCCTCGCCCTGCGCTCGCCGCTGCTGCTGGTCGCCGCCCCCACCCTCGGCTGGCGGTTCCTGTCCGGCGACGACCACTACTGGTCCACGGACTGGCACTACAGCGCCGTGCTCATGCCCGTCGTCACCCTCGCCCTGGTCGACGCCATCGACGCCGTCCGACGCGGCGAGCGGCCATGGCTGCGCGCGTACGCCCTCCAGCTGCCGACCGCCGTCCTCGCCGCGGGCCTCGCCCTCAGCGCGACCAGCCTGCCGACGGAGAAGCTGGCACAGGCCGCCACGTACGAGAAGCCCGCCCGGGTCACCGCCATCGAGGAGCTGCTCGGCCGCATCCCCGACGGGGCCACGGTGGAGGCCGACACGGGACCTCTGACCCGGCTGACCTCCCGCTGCCGGGTGCTCTGGATCGGCGGCAGCAAGGGCGTGGTCCCCGACTGGATCACCCTGGACAACACCTCCAAGTGGGCCGGCGAGGACCCCACCGGCTACGCGCACCAGCTGCACCCCGGCGCGCGGTTCACCCTGGTGGGCGAGGCGGAGGGCGTCGTCCTGATGCGGCGCGTGTGACGCGCGGAGGCCCCACGGACGCGGAGGACACGGACGCGGGGACACGGACGCCGGGACACGGGAGCGAGGGACACGGACGAAAGACGCCGGTCCGCAACCCCGTGAGGTTCCGGACCGGCGTACCCCCGTGGGAAGGCGGTCTCTCTTCGTACTCGTTCGTTCCTACTCGCTCGCGATCGCGTTCAGGACGTTCATCCGCCCCGCCCGGAAGGCCGGGACCAGCGCGGCGAACAGGCCCACGAAGGCCGAGGCGGCGAACACCCCGAGGATCGTCGGCCACGGGATCTCGAGCACCTTCAGCCCCTGCAGGGCCAGCAGCTGCTGGGCGGTGGCCCCCCAGCCCATGCCCAGCCCGAGGCCGAGCAGGGCGCCGAAGAGGGCGATGACCACCGACTCCAGGCGGATCATGCGGCGCAGCTGGCGGCGGGAGAGGCCGATGGCGCGCATCAGGCCGATCTCGCGGGTCCGCTCGACCACCGACAGCGCCAGGGTGTTCACGACGCCCAGGACCGCGACGATGATGGCGAGCGCGAGCAGCCCGTAGACCATGTTCAGGAGCTGGCCCACCTGGTCCTTCAGCGACTGCTTGTAGTCGGCCCGGTTGAGCACCTGGTACTGCGGGTACTGCGCCAGCGCCGCCTTGACCGCCGGGTACGCGGTGTCGGACTGTCCTTCCTTCGCGCCGGCCAGCAGCATGAAGGGGCGCGGCATCCGGTCGGCCGGGACGTTCGCCTCGGCGACCGCGGTGCTGATGTACTTCATGCCCTTGTCGAGGTTGCCCTCGTCGCTGGTGATCGCCGCGACCTTGAGCTTGACGGTGTTGCCGGCGGTGAAGGCGACCGTCAGCTCGTCGCCGACCCTGATGCCGTGCCGGGTGGCGTACTCCGAGCCGACCGACATGGCGCCCTTGCCGTACGCGGCCGTGTGCTCACCGGCGATCATCTTGCGCCGGATGTCCTTGGCGTACGTCGGGTCGGTGACGCCGAGTCCGTCCGTCTCGGTGGAGCCGTCGGGGGCGGTGACCTTCGCCTCCACCATGCGGTAGGCGGTGACGTGGTCGAGGTCCCGGACGGACTTCAGTGCCTGCTCGGCCTGCGGCATGACCGGCTGCTGGGTCTGCGAGGCGATCATGTAGTCCGCTCCGACGGACTGGTCGAGCTCGTCGGTGGCGGAGGCCACCATCGAGGAGCCGACCACGGACAGGCAGGCGACCAGCGCCAGGCCGATCATCAGCGCGGCGGCGGTGGCGCCGGTGCGGCGCGGGTTGCGCAGCGCGTTGCGCTCGGCGAGCCGGCCCACGGAGCCGAAGGGGCGCAGCACCACACCGGAGAGCACCCGCACCACACCCGCGGCGAGCAGCGGGCAGATCACGATGAAGCCGACCAGGGTGAGGACGACGCCCAGGCCCAGCCACAGCGAGCCGGGTCCGGCCTCGTCCGCGGCGGCGGCCAGGGCGAGGCCGGCGCCGCCGATGCCGGTGAGGACCAGGCCGAGGACGGCGCGCACGACGCCGGCCTTCTTGTCGCCGGGGGTGCCCGACTCGCGCAGGGCGGCCATCGGGGAGACCTTGCCGGCCCGGCGGGCCGGGACGAAGGCGGCGATGACGGTGACCACGACGCCGAGGAAGACGCCGACGACCGGGGTGGTCCAGGCGACCGTGAGGTCGTCGGTGGACAGGTGCATGCCCATCCGGCCCATGAGTTCCATGAGTCCGACGGCCAGGCCGACGCCCGCGCCGACGCCCAGGACCGAGCCGACGACCCCGAGGAGGAAGGCCTCGACGACGACGGACTTGAGCACCTGGCCGCTGTCGGCGCCGATGGCCCGCATCAGGCCGATCTCGCGGGTGCGCTGGGCGACGAGCATGGAGAAGGTGTTGAAGATCAGGAAGATGCCGACGAGGAAGGCGATCCCGGCGAAGCCGAGCATCACGTACTTCATGACGTCGAGGAAGGAGCCGACGTCCTTGCGGTTGGCGTCGGCGGCTTCCTTGGCGGTCTGGAGCTTGTAGGTGTCCGCGCCGACGGCGGAGGCGATGTTCTGCTTGAGCCGCTCGTCGCTCACCCCGTCCGCGGCGGTGACGTTGACGTGCGTGAAGGCACCCGGCGCGCCGAGCAGGTGCTGCTGCGCCGTGGGGGTGTCGAAGTAGACGATCGCCGCGCCCGGGTTGGTCACGGTGAAGGTGGCGATACCGCTGATCCTGGCGCGGAGGTCGCCGGTGACGGCGATGGTGCGCAGTTCGTCGCCGAGCCGGAGGTGGTGCTTGTCCGCGGTGTCGGCGTCGACCATCACCTCGGTGGGGCCGCGCGGGGCGTGACCCGAGGTGATCTTCATGGACTTGAGCTCGTTGTCGTTCCAGTTGCCCGCGATGGTCGGGGCGCCGGTGGTCGAGCCCATGTTCTCGTTCTCGGAGTTGACGACCGTGACGGACATGGACATGACCGCGCCCTCGGCGCCCGCCACGCCCTCGGCCTTCTTGACCTGCTCGACGGCCGCGCCGTCGAGCATCTCGGGCTTGCCGCGCTCCGGAATCTCCTCGCCGCCGCCCTTCGCGGCCTTCGGGCTGACGGTGACGTCGGCGCTGGTGACCGCGAACAGCTTGTCGAAGGTGGCGTTCATGGTGTCGGTGAACACCAGGGTGCCGCAGACGAAGGCGACGGAGAGCATGACCGCGACGGCGGAGAGGGCCATCCGCCCCTTGTGCGCGACGAAGTTGCGCCGGGAGGTCTTCAGGACGGTGTTGCTCATGACGTACGCCCGCGCGCGTCGAAGTCCTTCATGCGGTCGAGGACCTGCTCGGCGGTGGGGCCGTACATCTCGTCGACGATCCGGCCGTCGGCGAGGAAGATGACGCGGTCCGCGTAGGAGGCGGCGACCGGGTCGTGGGTGACCATGACGATGGTCTGGCCGAGTTCGTCCACGGAGCGCCGCAGGAAGCCGAGGACCTCCGCGCCCGCCCGGGAGTCCAGGTTCCCGGTGGGCTCGTCCCCGAAGATGATCTGCGGGCGGGCGGCGAGGGCGCGGGCGACGGCCACGCGCTGCTGCTGGCCGCCGGACAGCTGGGTCGGGCGGTGCTTGAGGCGGCCGGCGAGGCCGACGGTCTCCACGACCCGGCTCAGCCACTGCGCGTCGGGCCGGCGGCCGGCGATGTCCATGGGGAGCGTGATGTTCTCCAGGGCGTTGAGCGTGGGCAGCAGGTTGAAGGCCTGGAAGATGAAGCCGATCCGGTCCCGGCGCAGCCGGGTGAGCTTTTTGTCCTTCAGCCCCGTGATCTCGGTGTCGTCGAGGTGGATCTGCCCGCTGGTCACCGTGTCGAGACCGGCGAGGCAGTGCATCAGCGTGGACTTGCCGGAGCCCGAAGGACCCATGATCGCGGTGAACTGGCCGCGGTGGATGTCCACGTCCACGTCGTCGAGGGCGACGACCCGCGTCTCGCCGGAGCCGTAGGCCTTGACGACCTTCCGCGCCCGGGCCGCGACGGCAGCATGCCCTCCAGTACCCCCGTGCCTGGTTTCGGTCATAGCCGTTGTCACGGTCTTTCTCCTTCTCGTGTGCTGCTCGGTGTCCTGCTCGACCACTGCTCGGTCTGCCGCCGGACTGCGGCTCGAACTGCCGGACGCTGTGCGTGCGCCGCCGCGCCCAAAGTCTGTTGCGGGCCGGGCTGTGGCGCGCTGGTGCCCATCGCCGTATCCACCCGGGGGTTAACCCCACCCCCGGGGGATCGCGACCCATGTGAACCAGTTAAGGACCCGCCGGAACCGTCCTCGTCCTCCGCCGGGACGAACGGCCCCTGGGCCGTTGTGCGGAGCTTCCCCTAGGGGTCGTGCACCCTTCGACGGACCCGGCATGGGGGATACCGCCGGATACGGGCGTGGTGAGAAGGTGTTCCCCGCGAGTACGTGCAGGGGGAAGGAATCTCGATGGGGGCAGCGGAGAGCGCGCAGGGAAGACCGGACGGCACACCCGGGGGCGCCGCGTCCGGCACGGCCGGCACGGGAAGCACGGGAGCCCGGGCCGGTACGGGAAGCCCGGCGGGCACGGGCAGTACGGGAAGCCCGGCGGGCACGGGCGGTACGGGTCGTCGAGGAGGCAGGGGCGGTACGGGAGGCTCGGGCGCTGCCGGATCCGGCACGAAGTCCGCGCCGGCGCAGGGGCGCCCGCCCGCCGCCGTGGTCGCCTCGCTGATGCTCGGCATGTCGCTCGTCGCCATCGACAGCACCATCGTCTCCACCGCCGTCCCCCAGATCGTGGGCGACCTCGGCGGGTTCTCCGTCTTCTCCTGGCTCTTCTCCGGCTATCTGCTCGCCGTCACCGTCACCCTGCCCGTCTACGGGAAGCTGTCCGACACCTTCGGCCGCAAGCCCGTGCTGCTCTTCGGCATCGGCCTGTTCCTCGTCGGCTCGCTGCTGTGCGCGCTCGCCTGGAACATGGCCGCCCTCATCGCCTTCCGGATCGTCCAGGGCCTGGGCGGCGGCGCCCTGCAGGGCACGGTCCAGACGCTGGCCGCCGACCTCTACCCGCTCAAGGACCGGCCGAGGATCCAGGCCCGGATGTCGACCATGTGGGCCACCTCGGCCGTGGCCGGCCCGGCGCTCGGCGGGCTGCTCGCCTCGTACGCCCACTGGCGCTGGATCTTCCTGATCAACCTGCCGCTGGGCGCCCTGGCCCTGTGGATGACCGCCCGTCACCTGAAGGAGCCCGTGCGGTCTCCCGGCCGCCGCGGCCCGGTCGACTGGGCGGGGGCGCTGTCGATCTTCGCCTGCGGCGGGCTGCTGCTCTTCGCGCTCGTCCAGGGCGGCGTCGCCTGGCCCTGGCTGTCCGCGCCCTCGCTGGGGCTGCTCGGCGCGAGCGCGGTGCTGGCCGCGGTGGTGGTACGGGTGGAGCGCCGGGCCGAGGAACCGATTCTGCCGGGCTGGGTGTGGCGCCGGCGCACCATCGCCGCCGTCAACCTCGCCATGGGGGCGCTCGGGCTGCTGATGGTCGCCCCGATGGTGTTCATGCCGACCTACGCCCAGTCCGTGCTCGGCCTCGGGCCCGTCAGCGCCGGACTGGTCATGTCCGTGATGACCCTGAGCTGGCCCATCACCGCCGCCCTCAGCCAGCACGTCTACCGGCGGATCGGCTTCCGGAACACCGCGGCCGTCGGCATCGGGCTGGCCGCGGTGATCCTGTACTCCTTCACCCTGCTCCCGCACCCGGCCCGCCCCTGGCAGCCCGCGCTGATCATGCTGCTGCTGGGCGGCGCCCTCGGCCTGTTCCAGCTCCCGCTGATCGTCGGGGTCCAGTCCACCGTCGGCTGGGCGGAGCGCGGAACGGCGACCGCCTCGGTGCTGTTCTCCCGCCAGGTCGGCCAGAGCATCGGCGCGGCCCTCCTGGCGGCCGTCGCCAACGCCACCATCGCCGCCCGCCTGGTGGACGCCCCGGTACCCGGGCTGCCGGCCGCCCTGGACGACGTGACCAAGGCCCTGGACCAGCCGGGGCTGCTCTCCGTGGCGGCCGCCGACTACCTGCGCGAGGCCGTGGCCGCCGCCGTGGACCACATCTTCCTCGGGGCGACGGGCGCAGCGGTGGTCTCCCTGCTGGTGCTGCTGCTGGTGGCGCCGCGCAGGTTCCCGGTGCTGCCGGAGCACATCGAGGAGTAACGCCCCCGGCCCTGCGGCGACTTGTCATGCCCCGCATCAGCGGGTTAAGTCGGAGCCACGACCGTTTTCCGGGGGGACGACGCATGGCTTCCGCATTCCTGGCACTGCTCCTGCTGGCCGCGCTGGCCGGGCCGCTCACCCTGCGGCTGCGCCGCCACGCGGCCTTCGTCACCGGCCGCGACGGCCGGCTGTCCACCTCCACGGTCCTGGCCCTGGCCTGGACCGTGATCCTGGTCTGGCTGCTGCTGACGACCCTGGCGTACGGGCTCACGGCGGGCGGTGGAATCCGATGGTTCCAGGGCTCCGAAGGCCCGCTGTCCACGCTGACGACCGTCTACCTGCCGCTGCTCGGCGGCCCGTACGTGGCGATGATCGCGGCGAAGGCGGTGGTCGGCATGCGCGTCGAGAACGGCAGCATGGCCAAGCCGGCCGCGAAGCCCACGGCCACGGGGCGGCGTCCGCTGCGCGAGCTCATCGCGAACGACAGCGGGCGCACCGACCTCGTCGACCTCCAGTACGTCGTCCTCAGCGCGGTCACGATGCTCTACGTCGTCCTGTTCTTCCTCTCGGATATCGGCGCCGGCCTCCCCCGCCTGCCCTCCGAGATCTGGGCCCTGACGGGCGCCCCGGCGGGGGCGTACCTGGTGAACAAGATGGCCGTGCGCCCCAACCCGGTGATCACGGACGTCAGGGTCTGCGAGGGCCGGCTCACGGTGGAGGGCGGCGGCTTCACCGCCCCGGGCCCGTCCGCCCCCGGCCGGGGCGCCCCCGGCCCGATGACACCCGGCTCCCCCGCTCCCGCGCTCACCGTGGACGGCGCCGCCGTGCCCGCGGAACGCGACCCGCTGACCGGCGCCCTGACGGCTCCGCTCCCGGCCTCGGCGACGCCCCCGTTCACGGTGGTCGTCACCTCCCGCGGCCTGCGCAGCGACCCGTACTGCTACGAGGGCTGAGCCGCGCCCGCCGGGGTCCGGGCTCCGGCGCCCCCGCCGGGTCAGCCCTCGGCGGAGGCGCGGCCCGTGAGGGCGGCCAGGCTGGAACGGACGTGGTTCATGTGCGCGCGCATCTCCTCCTGCGCCTCCGCATGCTCCCGCACCACCCGGTCCGTCTCGCGCCCCACCCGCTCCTGCGCGACCCGCGCCTGCGCGATGAGCTCCGCGGCCAGCGCCTGCGCGTCCTCCTGGCCGTGCCGCGCCGCCTCCTGCGCCTCCGCGAAGCCCCGGCGGGCCTCCGCCAGGCGGGCCCCGGCGTGGCGCTCCAGCTCCGCGTGGCGCGCCTCCAGCTCCGCCTCCCGCGCCCGCAGCTCCCGCTCGGACGCCTCCCACCGCTCCCGCTGCTCCTGTTCGCGCTCCGCGAGCTCCGCCTCCGCCCGCCGCCGCGCGTCCGCCAGCGCCGCCTGCGCCTCGGCGCGCAGCGCCTGCGCGTCCTGCCCCGCCTTGGCCCGCGCGCCGTCCGCCTCCCGCTGCGCACGCAGCAGCCCCTGCCGGGCCCGCACCTCGGTCTGCTCGCGCACCGCCTCCGCGTCCTGCCGCGCCAGCTCCGCCACCCGCTCCGCGTACGCCTCGGCCGCACCTGCCGCCTCGGCCGCATCCGCCCGCGCATCGCCCCGCAGCGCGTCGGCCTCCTCCTGCGCCAGCAGCAGGATCCGGCGGGCGCGCTCGCTCAGGTCCTCGTACGTCTGCGGGGCCAGCGCGGCCACCACCCCGCGCAGCCGCGCCGCCTCCCCCTCCATCTGCTTGGCCAGGACGGTCAGCCGTGCCACCCGCTCCCAGGCCTCGTCGCGGCTGCCGGACAGCCGGGCGAGGTACCGGTCGACCTGATCCGTCCGATAACCACGGCCGCGCACAGTCGCAATGGGTGCACTCATCCTGGAAGCGCCTCTCTCGCGGGGATTCCTGTCAAGGATGCGTCATTTGCTCCCAGAAGCCGGAATGGCCGGGCCGAGACCCCGTTCGAGGGTCCCGGCCCGGCCATGGAACCGATCATCCGATCAGAGCAGTCCGTCCCACATCTGCTCCAGCAGCACCGACCACCAGCTCTCCGGCGAGGCCAGCGCCGCACTGTCGAGCCCGGCGAGATTCGCCTGGAAATCGACCGTCCAGCGCCCCGCCTGTTCCGGCGTCAGCTGCTGTCGCAGCCGCCACATGTGACCGAGCATCGCGAGCGAGCGTGCGAACTGCGGCAGGCTCGAGTTCACGAACTGCGGCGGCACCGGAGCACCGCCCGGACCGCCCTCCACCGGCACCGCCACGATGTTCGCGGTCCCGTACTGCACGCACAGCGCCTTGCCGAAGTCGCTGCCGATGACGAGGTACGAGCCCGCGTCCGACGCCGGCTGCACCTGCCGCTGCGCGGCCAGCTCGGCCAGCGTCGGCACCGGCTGGCCCGGCACCGCCTGCGCCCAGAAGAACGGCCCGAAGTCGACGGGCAGACCCGCCCACATCAGGGTCTGCGCCACGATCTCCGGCACGCCCTGGCGGGACACGGCCCGCTGGTCGAAGCGGAACACGCCCTGCGGGCCGAACGCTCCCGCCAGTTCGCTCCCGATCGCGTCCAGCGGGATCGCCGGCTGGAGCGGGACCTGCGGCAGGGGTACCCGTACCGGAGCGGGGCGCGCCGGGCCGTCCGCCACCTGGTGCAGCTCTCCCTGATGGGTGAGCAGATGGCGCATGCCCTGCTGGCGGCCGGCGTGGTCCTTGCCGTACGGGGCCACGCTGGTGATCCGCACCTGCGGCCAGGTCTCGCGGATCATCCGGGCGCAGTAACCGCCTGGCAGTTCGCAGGACTCCAGCTCGGTGTGCAGCTCCAGCACCTGCTGCGGCGGCACGTTCATGGCGCGCAGCTCGTACAGGATCTGCCACTCGGGGTGCGGGGTACCGGGCGCGGAACGGCGGATGAGCTGCTGCTCGGAGCCGTCGGGAGCGCGGTAGCGGAGCACGGCCTGGTAGCCGGGGCCGACCGTGGGCACGCCGGTGGGCGCCGGAGGCTGCGCCGCGGGTGCGCCGGGGCCGACCGGTGCGCCCGGCGGCGGGCCGGGGGGCGCGGGCGGCTGACCCGTCACGGCCGGACCGGCGAGCATCGTCGCGGCATGGTCGAGCCCGCCGCCGGGGACGCCGGGCGGACCGGGAGGCTGTACGCCGCCACCGGGGGTCCCGGGCGGACCGGGAGGCGCCGGCGGCTGACCCGTCACGGCAGGACCCGCCAGCATCGTCGCCGCATGGTCCAGCCCACGCCCCAGCGAACCCGGAGCACCGGGCGGACCGGGAGGCTGTACGCCCCTACCCGGGGTCCCGGGCGGACCGGGAGGCGCCGGCGGCTGACCCGTCACGGCCGGACCCGCCAACATCGTCGCCGCATGGTCCAGCCCACGCCCCAGCGAACCCGGAGCACCCGGCGGACCGGGAGGACCCGGAGGCTGCACGCCCCCACCCGGGGTCCCGGGCGGACCGGGAGGCGCCGGCGGCTGACCCGTCACGGCCGGACCCGCCAACATCGTCGCCGCATGGTCCAGCCCACGCCCCAG